>NZ_JBNDHS010000004.1:0-192839 GCF_056755095.1 Rhizobium sp. SVR5-9E
GTTGGCGTTGAACAGGATCAACGGATGCATATTGCCGTCTCCGGCATGAAAGACGTTTGCGACTCGCAGGCCATAGTGATCGACAATTTCCGAAGTCTTCTTCAGAACATAGGAAAGCTGGCTGAGCGGCACCGTGCCGTCCATGCAGATATAGTCCGCGACCCTGCCCGTGGCGCCGAAGGCGGATTTGCGGCCCTTCCAGATCTGCGCTGCCTCGGTCGCCGACTGGCACTCGCGAACGGTCTTGACGCCATGCCGGCGGGCGATCTCGACGATGCTTTTCAAGGTCTCGTCCATCTCGGCTTCCGAGCCTTCGACCTCGACGATCAGCAGCGCGCCGACATCAAGCGGATAACCGGCGTGAGCAAACGCCTCGCATATCTCGATCGCCGGCTTATCCATGAACTCGATGGCGACCGGGATAATGCCTGCCGCGATGATATCGGCGACGCAGGAACCGGCCTCCTCGGAACTTTCGAAGCCGAAAAGCACCGGCCGGGCGCCCTCGGGCTTGGCGATCAGCCGCACTGTCGCCTCGGTGACGATGCCAAGCTGGCCTTCATGGCCGCAGACGAGACCCAACAGGTCGTAGCCTGCCGCGTCCAGCGCCTTGCCGCCGAGCTCGATCACGGTTCCGTCCGTCAGCACCATCTTCACGCCGAGCAAATTGTTGGTGGTGACGCCGTACTTCAGGCAGTGCGCGCCGCCGGAATTCATGCCGATATTGCCGCCGATCGTGCAGGCCAGCTGCGAGCTTGGATCGGGCGCATAGAAAAAACCGTCCGCGGCAACGGCTTCGGAGATGTTGAGGTTCGTGACACCCGCCTGGACGACGGCCGCACGGTTCGGAAAATCGATGTCCAGAATGCGGTTCATCTTCGACAGGCCGAGAACAACCGCGTCTTCCTGCGGGATCGCGCCGCCGGAGAGCGAGGTGCCTGCGCCACGCGGCACCACCGGGATGCCGTAGCGGTGGCAATACTTCATCACAGCCGCGACGTCGGCCGTGCTGCGCGGCAACGCAACGGCAAGGGGAAGACGGCGATAGGCGATGAAAGCGTCGGTCTCGAACGGCACCAGTTCGCGCGGTTCGTGGACGAGACATTCCGGCGGCAGCAGGTCGGCGAGATCGCCGATGATCTGGCTGCGGCGGGCCAGCACATCGGCGCGCGGCGCGAGAAACGAGATGGCGTCAGACATGGCGCGTTTCCTCCCAAAAATGGCGGCGAGACCAGCGCGTCCTCCACGACAACCGGCCCTTACCGGCTTAGCACTTTCCCGAAACCGGCGCAAATGCTAAGCATTTATGCAAAAAGGGGCAAAAGTAAAAAACCAATATGACCAATCTGGGCGATCTCGAAATATTTGCCAAGGTCGTTTCGGCCGGCAGCATGTCGCTTGCCGGGCGTATGCTGGGTTTTTCTCCGGCAGTCATCTCGAAGCGCATCAAGCGGCTGGAGGACAGGCTCGGCACACGTCTCCTGCAACGCACGACGCGGCAGATTTCGTTGACCGAGGCTGGCCAGGGCTTTTACGATCGCGTCCTTGGCATTCTCGCCGGCCTGGAAGAAGCAGAGCATTATATTTCGGGAAGCTCGGCGCAGATGCACGGCACTCTGAAGATTTCGGTTCCGACCTCGTTCGGCCGCATGCATGTCGCGCCGCACCTTAAAGCGTTCATGGACGCGCATCCGGAGCTTGCGATCAATCTCGTACTCACGGACGAATTAAGCGATATCGTTGGCGGCGGCTTCGATCTGGCGATCCGCATCGCGGAGCTGACCGATTCCAGCCTCGTCGCCAGAAAGCTCGCGAAAGTCCGGCGACTGCTTTGCGCCGCGCCGTCCTATATCGAAGTGCATGGGATGCCGAAGAGCATCGAGGATCTGAAGAGCCACCGCTGCCTGCCGGCGCACAACAACGATATCTGGCGTCTCGAAGGGCCGGAGGGCGCGATGAGCCTGCGGCCGGAGGGCATGCTCGTGACCAATTCCAGCGAGGTAATTCGCGAGACAGTTATCGCAGGGCTCGGCATTGCACTGCGCTCCACCTGGGATATCGGCGAAGAACTCAAGAGCGGCAAGCTCGTCCAGGTGCTGCCCGCCTATGAGGGCTCGCGCAACCTGGCACTCTCGGCAGTGTATCCCAGCCGGCAGTTCCTGCCCGCCAAGGTGCGCCTCTTCATCGACTATCTGGCTGAGCTCTACGGTCCGATTCCGTACTGGGAACTTTAGCGCGCAAGCGCGAGATAGGCGCTTGCCACCATCTGGTCGATATCCCTCGGCACCGGCACGACGCAGGCTTCTGGTCCGACGCCGCCTTTGGCGACACGCTCGAGGCAGCGCGCCTGCAAGGTGAAGCCGAGGTCCATCGACTCGACCGAATTGCCGAGCGGCCGCGGACCGGCGAGGTTCGCCATATGGCCGCCGCCGAGGATATGAAATGAACGGCCGTCCTTCAGATGCAGCGTTTCGATGAAGTCAGCTTCATAACGGTCGATCCGAACGAGATCAGGATGCGCGCGGAACGCTGCAACATCGATCTCCAGCGGAAAATGGCCGCCGTTCATGAGAATGGCGCCGTCCTTGATGAGCGGGAGGTCGGCAGCCGTGATGATATTCGGAAAGCCGGTGACCGTGACGAGCACATCGGCCGAGCGGATCGCATCTTCCCTGAGCGGTGTCACGAAACCGTCGAGATGGGCCTCCAGCGTCGTAACCGAATCCAGATCCACCACGCTGACGGTCGAGAAGGCGTTGCGGAAGCAGGCAGCAGTGCCCTTGCCGCACGCGCCGTAACCGAAAACGGTGACGCGCTTGCCGTTCGTCGACCGGTTGGTGAAGCGCATGTAGCTCTCGAACAGGCTCTGCCCGACGGCGTGCCTGTTTTCCGCAAACTGCTTGATTGGGCTGTCGTTGATGACGAGGATTGGCATGTTCAACCGCTCGCGCATCGGCAGCAGCCGGGTGCGGCCGGATGTCGTTTCCTCGGTTCCACCGCGCAGGTTCGGGTAGGCCCTTTCCGCGGCGATGGCGAAAAGGTCGCCACCGTTGTCGAGCAGCAGGTCCGGCCTTTCACCGACGACCGCCTCGAGGCTGTCATGATGCGCGACCGGGTCGGTGGTCTGCGTGGCGAAGACCTTGATGCCTTGGGAGCGCAGGTATTCGACGGTCGAAGGCTGCGTGCTGTTCAGGTTGCCGGTGCATATGAGGTTCGCGCCGCCGGCACGAAGCGTCATCAGCAATGCCACGGTCTTCGGCTCCAGATGGATACCGGTGCCGATCGACAGACCTTCGAAGGGCCGCGTCTCGGCAAATTCCGTGGCCGTCGCCTTAAGCAGCCGGCAGCTGCTGCCGATCCAATCGATGCGGGTTGCCGTCTTTTCCATCGCGCGCTCCCTGGAGTTTTCGTAAGTCATAGCGACGGCGCGGCCGGCAATCCATGGAGATAAATTTGACGTTAGGGCAGAAAAACTACCCTATTGTTTGAGGCCGCCGGAGCGAAGCAGCCACTCGCGAAGGGCCTGGAAAGATGGTCTCTCCGCATCGGTGATCCTGCAGCAGAATCTGTAGCCCGATGGCCTCCTGACAAATCCGAAGGGAGCGACGAGGACATTTCGTGCGAGATCATCTTCGATCGAAGCGCGCGGCGCGAGCACGATGCCAAGGCCCGAACGGGCCGCACTGAGCGCCAGCAGCATATCCTCGTATTCCTGCCGGCGGGCGAACGTGACCGGCGGCGTGCCGCTTTCTACAAACCACTCGTCCCACAGCCTCGGCACGCTGCGACTGACGAGTACCGCCGCCTCCGCCATACGTGCCGGGCTTTCCGAAACACCGGCGGCCAGCGCCGGCGTGGCGACGGGGCCAAATTCGTCCTCCATGAACTTGACGGCCGTAACGCCCGCCGAAGGCCGGTATTCTCCGCCCATGATGACGGCGTCGAGCTCTGGATGGAGCAAGAGCGGTTCGGCGACGTTCATCGGCACGATGTCGATCTCATCAGGCCCAAGCGCGTTCTGCAAGTCACCGGCACGCGGCATCAACCACCATATTCCGAAAGCAGACGGTACGCCGATGCGTATCTTGCGCCGTGGTCCGCCCTCAAGCTCTGCGGTAGCCCGCTGCAAGATCGAGAGTGCCGCGCCGGCGGCCTCTGCAAGCGCCCGCCCCTTTGCAGTCGGGACGAGCCGCCGCCCCTCGCGCAAGAACAGCTTCTCGCCGAAATAGTTCTCCAGCGTCGTGATCTGCTGACGCACCGCGCCGCGCACGACCCCGAGTTCTTCGCTGGCCTGCAAAACGCTTCCCTGGCGGCAAACGGCTTCGAAGGCGCGGATCGCGTTGAGAGGAGGCAGGCGCATGATTCCAATTCCCTAAATAAATTCGTGGAGCAATTGATCGCGCCATTGAACGTGACACAAGCCGAGAGCATATTGAACAGGTGTGCATAGTCGCAATCAGAACACGATCTGGCGGAGTTCGAAGCAGAGCGGCAGCGAATCCATAGCAAATGTTGGCTGTGCACTTTCGAGCGGTGCAAGTTTTCCATGCAGCGCTTATATTAGTGGTTCGTAATTATGATTCTGGAGACAAACTTTAGAAGGTGGCCCGCGAATTGACGCTTCTTTCCCGACTGGCTTCTGACGTGCAACTGATGTTTCGGCGCCCGCCGCGACTGCAATATGGTGCGCTCTGTTACCGGGTGAAGAAGAAGACCAATGCGGTTGAGGTTCTGGTGATGACGAGCCGTGATACCGGCCGCTGGGTCATCCCCAAGGGCTGGCCGATGAACGGCAAGTGTTCGCACGAAGTTGCCGCCCGGGAAGCCTATGAGGAAGCAGGCGTTCGCGGCAAGATAGAGAACGAACCGCTCGGCTCCTACACTTATCCGAAGGCTCTGAAGGACGGACTGAAAGTGATCTGCAAGGTTCAGGTCCATGTTCTCGAAGTCTCCGAGATCGTCAAGAATTTCAAGGAAAAGGGCGAGCGCAAAGCGGAGTGGGTTTCCTGCGACGAAGCGGCGGCGCGCGTCAATGAGCCGGAGCTTCGGAAGCTCTTTCTGCTCTTCAAGCGCAGAATAACCGAGAAACTGCAGGCAGACTCGCCGAAGCAAATTCCGGCAGCATGATTCCTGCCATCTTGCGCAACTAGGATTAACGGCGCTAAGCAGGCGCCAGTCCTAGGAAAAGCATGCCCGATCGAATCCCCGTCCTGACCAAACGAACGCTTGATAAGGACCTCGACAAATTCACCCACGTCGAGGACGCGGCGAAGTTTGTCTCTCGAAAGCTGGTCGGACCCGGCCTCGGCCTGATCTTCCTCGGACTGGCGATGCTGTTTGCGGGCGTCTACGTCTTCGAGCGTCCGAGCGCGGTTCTCATCATCGCCGCCACCGCACTCGCGGCATACATGGCCATGAACATCGGCGCGAACGATGTGACGAACAACGTCGGCGCCGCTGTCGGCGCGCGCGCCATAACGATGACGCAGGCACTTGTCATCGCGGCCATCTTCGAAGTTCTCGGTGCGACGATTGCCGGCGGAGCGGTGGTCCGGACGATCTCGTCCAGCATTGTGGATGCGGTGCACGTGCCCGGAGGACTACTCGCGTGGATCATGATGGCGGCGTTGATGGCGGCTGCGCTCTGGATCAACCTCGCGACCTGGCTGAACGCGCCGGTTTCGACCACGCACGCGATCGTCGGCGCCGTGATCGGAGCCGGAATTGCCGCCGTCGGACCGGACCCCGTCAACTGGCGGGTCATGCTTGAGATTACGTCAAGCTGGGTGACGTCGCCACTGATCGGCGGCGCGATCGCAGGCAGCCTGCTCTTTTTCATCAAGACATTCATCATTTATCAAGACGATAAGATCGCTGCAGCGCGGCGCTGGGTTCCGGTGCTGATTGCCATGATGGCGGGCGGCTTTACAGCCTACATGGTCTTGCAGCTGGCGCCGTCGCGGCGGTTTTCGTCACTGACGATTCTGGCGTTGGGGCTGCTGGCGGGCCTCGTCGCCTGGCTGGCGGCGAAGCCGATCGTCGCTCGGCAATCAAGAGATCTCGAAAACCGCAACAGCTCACTTCGGATCCTGTTCAAATTTCCGCTGATCGGCTCGGCGGCCCTGTTGTCCTTCGCCCATGGCGCAAACGATGTCTCGAACGCCGTCGGACCGCTTTCAGCCATTGTGCATTCGTCAACGGCGCTGGCAACCGGGACCGCGCCGCCGCTCTGGGTGATGCTGATCGGCGCGTTCGGCATTTCCGTCGGCCTGCTTCTCTTCGGTCCGCGCCTCATTCGGCTCGTCGGTGACCAGATCACCAAGCTCAACCCGATGCGCGCCTATTGCGTTGCGCTGTCGACAGCCTTCACGGTTATCGTCGCATCCTGGCTCGGCCTGCCCGTCAGCACGACGCACATCGCGGTGGGTTCGGTCTTCGGCGTCGGTTTCTTCCGCGAATGGTACACCCGCAATTCCAGGCGCCGCGTCAAATTCATGCGCCGCAAGGCAGAAACCTGGGCAATCGACGAGCCGGAAGATCCGAACGTACATGAGAGACGCCGCCGCTATCTGGTGCGACGCTCGCACTTCATGACCATTGTTGCCGCCTGGATCATCACCGTGCCGGCGTCCGCTGCGCTTGCGGCGATGGTTTATTTGGTTATGTTCGCCCTCTTCGTTTGACCGGGGTCTTTTGAGATGCGCGCCAATTTCCGCATGCAGCGGCTTTTCGTCGATGCTTCCTTGTCGATGGGCGCTGCCATCGAGGCCAATCCCGACCAGTTCAACTATCTCGCCAATGTCCTGCGCATGACTGATGGCGCCGAGATCCTGGTCTTCAACGGCCGCGACGGAGAATGGAAGGCGAGGCTTTCCTTTCCGAGCCGCAAGCGCATTCAGTTGACCCCGACCGAAGAGACGCGGCCGCAGCCGGCGCCGTCCGATCTGCACTATCTTTTTGCGCCGCTGAAGGTCGGCCGCTTGGACTATCTGGTGCAGAAGGCGGTCGAAATGGGCGCAGGTCTGCTGCAGCCGGTGATGACTCAGCATGTCCAGGGCAAAATCACCAACCTCGACAAGCTGAGGGCCAATGTGGTCGAAGCGGCCGAGCAGTGCGGCATCCTCGGCATTCCTGATGTCGCAGAACCGATGAAGCTTTTCGATCTGCTGGAAGCTTGGCCGCAAGACCGGCGGCTCATCTATTGCGACGAGGGGGACGCCGGGCAAAATCCGCTGCCGCTGCTCTCCAAGATCGAAGAAAGGAGACTTGCTCTTCTCGTGGGGCCGGAAGGCGGTTTTTCGGAAGAGGAGCGCGCGCGGCTGCGGAGCCTCGATTTCGTCACGGCAATACCTCTTGGGCCGCGAATTTTGCGTGCCGACACTGCTGCGGTAGCGGCCATGGCCGTGATCCAGGCGGCGATCGGCGACTGGAATTAACCTTCCAATCAGCCTCCAGCGAAATAACCCGCTATTTTTTTGATGCGTCGTTGAAAGAATTTCACTTGTAACATACCTGAGAGCGGCGCTAATCACCCTTCCAATTGTCCCGGCCCGCCGGGCGTTCCCCAGTATACAGGTTACACTGAATGGCTCGCGATACTACCGACCAGACGCCCATCTCTTCGGTTCAGGAGCTGACCGCCTATATGGCTGCGGGGAGCAAGCCGAAGGACAGCTTCCGCATCGGCACCGAGCACGAGAAATTCGCCTTTTTCCGTGCCGACAACAGCCCCGTTCCCTATTTCGGCGAAGCCAGCATTTCAGCCCTTCTGAAGGCCCTTCAGACAAAGAATGGCTGGGATCCGATCATGGATGGGGACAATATCATCGGGCTCGCCGACCAGCACGGCATGGGTGCGATCTCAATCGAGCCGGGCGGCCAGTTCGAGCTATCGGGCGCGCCGGTGGAAACCATCCATGAGACCTGCCGGGAATCCAATTCGCACCTGGCGACGGTACGCGAAATTGCCGAGCCGATGGGCATTGGCTTCCTCGGCATCGGCGGCAGCCCGAAATGGACGCTGGCCGAGACGCCGCGCATGCCGAAATCCCGCTACGACATCATGACCCGTTACATGCCGAAGGTCGGAACCAAGGGTCTCGACATGATGTACCGCACCTGCACGATCCAGGTGAACCTCGACTTTTCCTCGGAAGCCGACATGCAGAAGAAGATGCGCGTGTCGATGAAGCTTCAGTCGCTGGCAACGGCGCTCTTTGCCTCCTCGCCCTTTACCGAAGGCAAACCAAATGGCCTGCTTTCCTGGCGTGGCGACATCTGGCGCGACACCGACAACCGTCGCTCCGGGCTTCTCGACTTCACCTTCCGCGACGACTTCGGCTTCCATCACTATATGGAATGGGCACTTGATGTGCCGATGTATTTCATCGTCCGCGACGGCCGCTATCATGACTGTACGCATGTCACGTTCCGCCAGTTCATGAACGGTGCGCTGAAGGGCGAGATTGCCGCCTGGGAGCCGACGATGGGCGACTGGACGAACCATCTTTCGACGCTCTTCCCGGATGTACGCCTGAAACGCTTCCTCGAGATGCGTGGTGCCGACGGTGGCCCATGGCGCCGCATCTGCGCCCTGCCCGCCTTCTGGGTCGGCCTGCTCTACGACGATGCCGCACTTGATGCCGCCGACCAACTCACGAAGGATTGGACATTCGCCGAAGTCAACGCGCTTCGGGAGGCTGTTCCGGCGGCCGGCCTGAACGCCACGTTCCGCGGCCATGCCCTCTACGAAGTCGCCCGTGAGGTCATCGGGATTTCCAAGGCCGGTCTCAAGGCGCGCAACCGCTTGAACAAGGAAGGCCAGGACGAGAGCATCTTCCTATCGCCGCTGGACGAGGTGATGGCGAAAAAGGCGACGCTCGCCGAGGACCTGCTGGCGCTCTATCACGGCCGCTGGAACGGCTCAGTCGAGCCGGTCTTCGCGGAATATCAGTATTAGGGCCAGGACCTACTAAATTCATTTGCGCAGTCCATTTTCCGTTTATAGTGGTGAATCATAAGCACTGCTCATGGGGGAAGGACTGTCATGCTGCCACTCTTCGACATGATGATGCAGGCGCAGAATGGCGCGGCGATGGAGGCTGTTTCCAAGCAGTTCAATCTTGCCCAAGAGCAGGCGGCCAAGGCGATGGCGGCGCTGACGCCCGCCTTTTCCGCCGGCCTGAAGCGTACCACCGGCAATCCGTACGACTTCATGGCCCTGATGCAGGCGGTCGCTTCCGGCAACTACGCCAAATATTTCGAGGATATGAGCAAGGCCTTCACGCCGCAGGGCATCTCGGACGGCAACAATATCCTCGGCCAGCTTTTCGGCTCGAAAGAGGTGTCCCGCGCCGTTGCCGCGCAGGCCGCGCAGATGACCGGCATCGGCCAGGAAATCTACAAACAGATGCTACCGGTGATGGCCGACACGCTGATGGGCGGAATCTTCAAGCAAACGACCGGACAGATGGCCCAGACCGCCAATCCTTTCGCCAATACGCCGATGGGCGAAATGATCCAGAACTGGTTGGAAAGTACAGGCTTCGCGCCGAAGCCGAAAGCCGCAGCCGAGCCAAACATCTTCGACAATCCGTTCATGCAGGCGATGCAGATGATGTTCAGCACGCCGAAGCCGCAACCCAAGGAGACCAAGGAGCCTTCCGTCAATCCCTTCTTTGACAATCCCTTCGCCAAGGCCTTTCAGGAAATGATGACGGGCCTCGCGCAGCCGGCGGCGCAAAAGCCACCGGAACCTGCCAAGAAGGCGCTGGAAGCTCCGAAGGAAGAAGCGAAGGAGCAAGCGGAAAGCTATCTGAACATGCTCAATACCATGTTCGACAGCGGGCTCGAGGTGCAGAAGGGTTACCAGAAAAGCATGGAAGCGATCTTCGAGACCTACATGCCAAAACGCACGCCTCCCTCTCCGAGCCCATAAAAAAACCCGGAGACGGCTGGGAGAGCCGGTCACCGGGTTAGGCGGCAGGGCTATTGGTTATCACCCTGCGGGGAAAACAGTCCGCTCCTAATCTGCATAGGAGCGGAATATCGCGAGACGCCAGCGGCGGCGCGCCGAGTTCGTCAGATGTGCCGACGGGTCCTCGAAGAAGGTCGACGTTACCATTGCCGCGGTGATATCGGCCCGCGTCAGGCCGATATCCCGTAATTGATAATCGTCGAGGTCGCTCAAGCCATTGATCGCTCTGCGGTTGCGGAATGCGCGAAAGAGAGCTGCCAGCGGCACAAGGGCTCCGCCGAAACGCTGGGAAAACGTCACGGGCTGCTTGGCACAGTCGAGTTCTACTGTCTGATCAATCATGCGCATCGAACTCTCCTTTCTTTCGGGCGCAACAACCCACCCCTCCCGCGAGGTCGAGCGGAAAGAGAAAGGCTGAACCTTTGAAGGACAGGCAAGGTGTCTGTTCTTCACTATGTTTGATTTGCATCTAGAAGATGCCAAACGGCTATTGATCAGTCCAACGAATGTTTCTAATGATTATTATCAGAGATCGTTATAGGTGAGCCCATGTCCGCGCCCCTCGATATTGACCAGTTGCAGACCTTCATCGCCATCGTCGATTCCGGCAGCTTCACCAAGGCCGCCGATCGCGTCTACAAGACGCAATCCGCCGTCTCCATGCAGATGCGGCGTCTGGAAGAGCGGATCGGCAAGCAGCTCTTCATCAAGGACGGCCGTGGCAACCGGCTGACGGTCGAGGGCGAGAAGCTTTTGAATTACGCCCGCCGGATCATCCGCCTGAACAACGAGGCGATCGCCGCCTTCGACGACAATCGTCTCGAGGGAACGCTGCGCATTGGCACGCCGGATGACTACGCCGACCGCTACATGCCGGAAATCATCGGCCGTTTCGCCAAGACCCATCCAAATGTCGAGCTCTACATCGTCTGCGAGCCTTCGCCCGATCTGGCCGAACGGATGCACAAGGGCGAGCTCGATATCGCGTTGGTGACGCATAACCCGCGCGAGCGGATGTCGGATGTTGTCAGAACCGAGCCGCTCTGCTGGGTCGGCTCCGCCAACCACCCCATCCGCGACGACGCGCCGGTGCCGCTTGCCGTGGGCCGCCGCGATTGCCAGTGGCGGCAGCTTGCCTGCTCGGCGCTGGATGCGGTCGGCCGCGAGTACCAGATCCTGTTCACGAGCTGGTCGTGTACCGTGGTTGCCTCTGCCGTGCTCGCCGGCATGGCCGTTTCGGTGATGCCAGAATCGGCCTTGCGGACCGGCATGAAGGTGCTGAGCCAGGCTGACGGCTTTCCTGCCCTGCCACCGGTTCAGATCGGCATCATGAAGCGTCCGGGCGTATCGCTCTCGCTGATGAATGCGATTACGGCGCATATCACCGCCTGCCTCGACAACATCACGCCCGCGGTGGTTGACGACCATCTGGATGCGGATGGGAAGTCGGCCTACGCACGGCAGTATCCGCGCCTGAGGGCCGCCAATATGGTGCCAAGCTGGTAAGCGTCAGGCCGCCGTCGCGAACAGCGAAGCGCGGATGACGCGCTTCCATTCGGCCAGCATCCGTTGCGCCAGTTGCTCTTCGCTGTTGACCGCGAGGCGGACCGATGCGCCGATCAGGTGGCTGAAAAGATAGGTGCGAGCCCGCATGTCGGTTTCAGGTATCTCGGGTGCGATGCGCTTTATCGCATCATGGAAGATTTCGGCCACGCGATTGCTGTGTTCGATGTTGAGCCGCAGAAGGTCCTGGTCGGTTTCCGTTCCCATCCAGACGCCAAGATAGGTGGCGTCATTGCGGTATTCGCAATAATACCAGTCGATCATGGCCGAGATCAGCTCCAGTGCCTCATCGAAAGATTTGACATCGGCGAACATGCCAGCGGTCTTCGCCTGGACGGCGGTCGCATGGCGGTCGAAAAGGGCTTTGACGATCGCGGCCTTTTCCGGGAAGTACTGGTAGACCGAGCCGATCGGCACCTTGGCAGCGGCAGCCAGCTCCGTCATGCGCATGGCGCTGACGCCCTTTCTGGCGATCAGGTCTGCGGCGGCGGCAAGTATCAGATCAAGTCTTTGGATGCTGCGTTCCTGCTTCGGCTTCCGGCGAAGGCCGATGCGATCCTTACCCTGCTCGCTCATATCGCTCCCATGTATTATCTTTGGCGCACGTGCCTCAGACCGGCGCATTCCGAGCGATATGGCATGCACGTCTTCATGCGGCGTAAATGGAAACGCTCGCATTTTAACGGACTCGAGAAGCCCAAGGAAATCGGGGCTATAAGCCCCAATTTTGGTTTTCAAAACTGTGGATCAGCTACTCTGCTGCCGCCGGCTGCGCACTGATCGAATCGATCTTGTAGCCATGCTGCTTTTCGAGAGCGGCACGAACTCCGGCCTCGTAATCGGCATGCACGAGCTTGAAATGTGCGAGCTGGCGCTCGACGATTTCACCCGGTACGCCGCCCATCGCAGCCGCGATGTTGGAGAAGAGGCGGGCCTTCTGGCCGGCATCGAACAGATTGAAGAGCGCACGCGGCTGGATGTAATCGTCGTTGCCTTCACGATGATTGTAGCGGGACGCGTCACCCGTAATCCTGAGCGGCGGCTCGGCGACGGTCGGCACTTCGACCGGCGAACCAGCGACCGAGTTCGGCTCGTAGTAAGCGTCCGGATTGCCCGACGTGATACCTCCGAAGAAGTTCATCGCGCCGTCCTTGACGTAGTTGTGAACCGGGCACTTCGGCGCGTTGACCGGCAGCGCCTCATAGTGAGTACCGAGCCGGTAGCGGTGCGCGTCGGCATAGGCAAAGAGACGGCCCTGCAGCACGCGGTCCGGCGAGTAGCCGACGCCGGGAACCTTATTGGACGGTGAGAAAGCCGCCTGCTCGATCTCGGCGAAGTAGTTTTCAGCATTACGGTTCAGCTCGAAATAACCGACGTCGATGCAGGGATACATCGAATGCGGCCAGACCTTGGTCAGGTCGAAGGGGTCGAAGGGACATTTGTCGGCTTCGAGTTCGGGCATGATCTGCAGCTGGACGGTCCAACGCGGGAACTCACCCCTCTCGATGCCGCCGAAAAGCGCTTCCTGATAGCCCTCGCGAGTCTTGCCGATCAGAGTTTCGGCTTCCTCGTTGGTGAAGAACTTGTGGCCCTGCTGGGTCTTGAAGTGGAACTTCACCCAATAACGCTCGCCTCTGTCATTCCACAGCGAGTAGGTGTGCGAGCCATAGCCGTTCATGTGCATCGGATCGATCGGCAGGCCGCGATCCGACATCAGGATGGTGACCTGGTGTAGCGATTCCGGCGACAGCGACCACCAATCCCACATGGCGGTTGCCGAGCGCAGGTTGGTCTTCGGATGACGCTTCTGGGTGTGGATGAAGTCGGCGAACTTCATCGGGTCGCGGATGAAGAAGACCGGCGTGTTGTTGCCAACCAGGTCCCAGTTGCCTTCCTCCGTGTAGAACTTCAGGGAGAAGCCGCGAACGTCGCGTTCATGGTCGGCCGCACCGAGTTCGCCGGCAACCGTCGAGAAGCGGGCCAGCATCGGCGTGACCTTACCCTTCTGCAATGCCTTGGCGATCGTGTACTTGGAGAGGTCCTCGGTAATATGCAGCTCACCGTAGGCACCCCAGCCCTTGGCGTGGACGATGCGTTCCGGAATGCGTTCGCGGTTGTGATGGGCGATCTTTTCCATCAGCTGGTAGTCTTCGAGCAGGATGGGGCCGCGGGGGCCGGCCGTCAGCGAATACTGGTTCGAGGGAACCGGGGCGCCGGCCGTTGTCGTCAAGCGTGGGCGATCGGACATGAAATTCTCCATTGAAATAGGTTCTTGAACACTCATTGGGTTCCAGCGGCTTTGTTCTCCCATTGACCATTGATAATTTCCAATCGTATTTAGTGAGGATCACAATCGGAAAAACTTATCATGCTGACACTGCGGCAGATGCGCTATTTCGACGCCCTCGCCACCACCGGCCATTTCCGGCGGGCGGCGGAACTGGTCCACATCAGCCAACCGGCGCTTTCGGCGCAGATCATGGAAATGGAGGAATATCTGGGCGCCAAGCTCTTCGAGCGGATGCGCACGAGCACAATACTTACGCACAAAGGACAGGACGTGCTGCTTCATGTGCGTGCCATCCTGCATCAGGTCGATTTGCTGGAGCAAACAGCCAGGACGGGCGACGGCCTGCTGGCAGGGTTGATCCGCATCGGCATTATTCCGACTGTCGCGCCCTATCTCGTACCGCAGTTCATCCCGCATCTGCGCCGGACCTATCCGTCCGTGGAGGTGGAGCTCAAAGAGGCAGTGACCGACCGGCTCATGGCCGATCTTACAACAGGCAAGCTCGATGCGGTCATTGCCGCGCTGCCGCTCGACGTCGAAGGCATCCAGACGCGGTCGCTCTTTACCGACCGCTTCTATATGGCGGTTGCCGAGAATGGCGAGAGCGTGCTGCTGTCGCCGCTCACCGAAAACGAGGTGAATGTCGACCGCCTGCTGCTTCTGGAAGAAGGCCATTGCCTGCGCGATCAGGCGCTTGCCGTCTGCAGCGCCGGCAAGCGCAGTCTCGTCAACTTTGGCGCCACGTCGATGGCAACGCTCCTGCAGATGGTGTCGCACGACATGGGCATGACGCTCGTCCCGGAAATGGCGATCGCCACCGAGACGAGCCGCAACTCGATCCGCATCGTGCCTTTCGCCGAGCCGCAGCCGGCACGCGAGATCGGCCTCGCATGGCGGCGCAGCAGCCATCGAGCCAAGGAGATGGAGGCTCTGGCCGAGGCGGTCATTGCCGCCTCCGCCATTGCACGCGACGCCGCCGCCTGATCAGCCGAGGTTCTTCTTCAGGAATTCGACGGTGCGGCTCCAGGCGAGGTCCGCCGCTTTCTTGTCGTAGCGTGCCGCAGACGTGTCGTTGTTGAAGGCATGGTTGACGCCGTCATAGACGAAGACCTGGACGTCCTTGCCGTTATCCTGCAGCGCCTTCTTGTAGGCGTCGATGCCGGCGTTGATGCGCTCGTCGAGACCGGCATAGTGCAGCATCAGCGCCGCCTTGATGTTCGGCACTTCTTCCGCCTTGGGTTGCGCACCGTAATAGGCAACGGCGGCCTTCAGCTCCGGCGATTTCGTCGCAAGATTGTTCACGAGGCCACCGCCCCAGCAAAAGCCGATGGCGCCGACATTGCCGTTTGAGAGAGGCAGCGTCTTCAGATATTTGACGCTCGCCTCGGCATTCGCGACGGTCGTCGCCGCATCAAGCTTGCCAAACATCTCGCGTGCCTGATCCTCGTTTTCCGGGGTACCTCCCTGCGGCGACAGGAAATCTGGCGCAAGCGCGATGAAGCCTTCCAGCGCCATGCGGCGGGCAACATCCCGAATATGCGGATTGAGGCCACGATTTTCGTGGATCACGATCACCGCGCCGAGCTTGCCCGACGCATCCTTGGGCTCGACAAGATAGCCTTTCATCTCGCCGCTGCTGCCGGGATAGGTAACATCCTGCGCCTTTAGCCGGTCGTCGTTGGCGGCAATCATTTCCGCGCTCGCCTTGTTTGCGGCGAGCATCGGGGCGATGAGGGCCGCGGCACTCGCCGAGCCTGCAAGCTTCGTCAGCTTGTCCATGAAACTGCGGCGGTCGAGCGTCAGATGCGTGTATTCATCATACGCATCGATCATGGCCTGCGTGATTTGCGGTTTATCCATGTGAACCTCCTCTTTCCCCTTCATTGATTATGGAAGGCAAGATAAGCCATGGCCCGGTAACGCAGGAACAAAACCGCGTTACCGGCGCGATGACCCATCAGCCGTTTGGAAAAATCATCCAGACTGCGAGCCACACCCACATGGCGGCAAGCACCACGTAACCCGCGGCAAAGAGCGGGCTTCGGTATCGCATGTTGTTGGTCGTGACATGGATGAATGCATGCAGATAGCGAAGCGCGACGAAAATCCAGGCAAGGGCGACGGCAAGCAAGTTGTCCGCTTCGGTGATGTAAAGCAGGACGCAGCAGACATAAAAGAGAACCGGCAGCTCGAGCTGGTTGGCGATGCTGTTCCTAACGACAAGGCTCTCCGATGGCTCGCTGCGGTTTTCGCGGTAGTCGGACGCCTTGGCCTTGCCCGCCTGCACCATCTGCCGGCGGCGGAGGCTGAGCAGCATATAGAGGACATAGACCAGGCCGACGTGGGCAATAATTGGCCAGAACATTTCATAGCCGGTCATATGGTTTCCCTCGCAACTTCTCTCATATTTTCAAAGCAGTAGAGGAAAATACCGGCGCTTTCCAGCCTATTGTGGACCGTCGCTGTCCGGACCGGGACGTATGAGCAAAGAACGAACGATGATGATTGCCGAGACGGCGAGCGCTGCGAATTTCAACTTGGTCATCCAGGGCAGCAACGCGGCGGCAGACGCTGCGCCTCCGCCGTCGCCGAAAGCAACGAGACTGGAGATATTCTCGGCATAGTCCGCAATGCCGTAGATGAGCGGTAGAGCGTAAATTGCCTTGCGCAAAACGGGATGCATCGGCTTGCCGGAATAGCTGCGGTCCGGCTGAAGCTTCAGGAGAATCGCCCAAAGTAGCATAGTCACCAGCGCCGGCAGCACGAGCTCCGGGCCGCGATACATGCTAAACAGCAGCCCGCGGGCGACATCGTTCTCGCTCAACAGCTTCTGCATGGCGACGACCGCAGGATAGTCGTAGCCGGAGAAATAGGTGTCGAGCATTGGCCGCCCGGTTTCCTGCTGGAACGGCAGGGCGTAGCCGAAGGCCGTCCATGCCAGCGCGGCGGCAGAAAGAATGGCAAGCAGCCCGATGACCCAAGACGGTATCCGGCTGCCCGCCAGCATGATCAGACGCCGACGCCCGGGTAGTTCGGGCTTTCGCGCGTGATCGTCACGTCATGTGGATGGCTTTCGCGAAGGCCGGCGCCGGAGATGCGCACGAAGGTGGCGCGCTCCTGAAACTCCTTGATGTCCTTGCCGCCGACATAGCCCATAGCCGCTTTCAGGCCGCCCGCGAGCTGGTGCAGCACGCCGGAGACCGGCCCCTTGTACGGCACCTGACCCTCGATGCCTTCCGGCACAAGCTTCAGCGTGTCACGGACTTCCGCCTGGAAGTAGCGGTCTGCGGAGCCGCGCGCCATGGCGCCGACGGAGCCCATGCCGCGATAGGCTTTGAACGAGCGGCCCTGGTAGAGATAGACTTCGCCCGGGCTCTCATCGGTACCGGCAAGCAGTGAGCCGACCATGACGGCGGAAGCGCCCGACGCGATTGCCTTTGCGACGTCACCCGAAAATTTTATGCCGCCGTCAGCGATGACCGGAATATCCTGCGCCTTCGCCGCTTCGACGGCGGACATGATCGCGGCGAGCTGCGGAACGCCGACCCCAGCAACGACGCGCGTCGTGCATATCGAACCCGGGCCGATACCGACCTTGACGGCATCCGCACCGGAATCGATTAGCGCCTTGGTACCTTCAGCCGTTGCGACGTTGCCGGCCATGATGCGAACGGAATTGGAGAGCTTCTTGACGCGGGCGACGGCTTCCAGAACGCGAGCCGAATGACCGTGAGCGGTGTCGACGACGAGCAGGTCGACGCCTGCATCGATCAGCCGTTCGGCGCGCTCGAAGCCATCGTCACCGACGCCGACAGCGGCGGCGGCCCGCAGGCGGCCCTGCGCGTCCTTGGAAGCGTTCGGGTTCAGCTGCGCCTTCTCGATGTCCTTGACGGTGATCAGACCGACGCAACGGCCCTCGCCATCGACGACCAGCAGCTTCTCGATGCGGTGCGCATGCAGCAGGCGCTTGGCTTCCTGCTGATCGACGCTCTCCTTGACCGTCACGAGGTTTTCGCGGGTCATCAACTCGTAGATCTTCTGTGTGGGATCGGAGGCGAAGCGGACGTCGCGGTTGGTGAGGATGCCGACGAGGCGACCGGACTTCTCGACAACTGGGATGCCGGAGATGCCGTGCATCTTCATCAGCGCCAGCGCATCGGCGAGCGTTGCCTCCGGACCGATCGTCACCGGATTGACGACCATGCCGCTTTCGAACTTCTTGACCTGACGAACCTGCTCCGCCTGCTCGGCGGGTGTGAAGTTCTTGTGGATGACGCCAAGGCCGCCTGCCTGCGCCATGGCGATCGCCAGACGGCCCTCGGTCACGGTATCCATCGCTGCGGAGATGATCGGGATGTTCAGTTCGAAGTCGGTCGCGATGCGCGTGGCGACACTCGTCTGGCCGGGCAGAACCTCGGAATGACCGGGCTGCAGGAGCACGTCGTCGAACGTGAGTGCATCCAATCCGGTTGGCGTTTCAATGATGCGAGCCATGGCCAATTTCCTTCAGGTAAGAAAATGCAAACCCTCCCGGAACGAATCGTCCGCCCCGGCGGTATGCAAGGATTGCTTTGGAAGTTGGCGAGGGCTGGTAACACGTCTATGACAGGAAGTGAATAGCAAAACGCCCGGCTTACCGGCCGGGCGCGTGATGGCCGCTATGCGCCAGGCTCAGATGTCGAACTGATAGGTCTTCGGCACGAACCGATAGCCCGTCCCTTCCTTCTCCGCAAAGCCCACCGCCGGAAACGGCATGTGGTAACCAAGGAAAGCGATCTTGTCGGTCGCGATCATGTCGAAGACCTTCTTGCGCGAGGCGGCGGCCTGCGCCTTGTCCATATCGAAGCGCACCTCCCATTCGGGATGCAGCAGCGACAGGATATAGTGGTTCGCAGTGTCGCCGGTGAGGACGATCCGCTTACCCTCCGATTCGGCATGGAAAACCATGTGGCCCGGTGTGTGGCCTGGCGCCAGCACCGCCGTGATGCCGCCGGCGACTGGATCTCCATCCTTGATGAACGTGGTCTTGTCGGCCAGAGGCACGACATTGGCGAGCACTGCCTTGTGGCCGCCTTCGGCCGGCGTGCCTTCGCGGGCCTTGCTGGACCAGAAGTCATATTCCGCCTGGCCCGCCACGTAGCGTGCATTCTTGAAGGCAGGAGCGCCGTTTTCCATCAAACCACCGATATGATCGCCATGCAGGTGGGTGAGTGCGACGACGGTAACGTCATCTGCCGCATAACCTGCAGCCTTCAGTCCATCCTGGAGTTTGCCGAGGCCTCGTTCGCGGCCGGCGGGGCCGAAACCGGTATCGACCAGGATGACGTCGGAGCCGGTATCGATCAGTGCCGGCGAATAACTGTTCACGAATTTCTCGGTCGGCAGGAAATTGTCGGTAAGCAGCTTCTTGACCGTCTCCGGATCCTGATTGGTACCAAAAGTTTCGAAAGGCTTGTCCAGGACGTTGCCGCCGTCCCTGATCGCGGTAATCTTGAAAGAGCCGAGCTTGAACTGGTTGATCTCGGGCAGCATCATTGCACTCATATTACTTGTCTCTCTGCTTGCGGCTGTTGAAGCCGTTGCTCTTAAAATAGCAGGCGCCGCAAGCAGGCCAATGCCTGCCACGATTAGCGTGCGCCGCTTCATCCCCAATGAAGCTGCCATATCCATCCTCCAATAGCGCGGTGCGTCGCCGCGCTGACGCCTTTGGCTCGTTCGCCGGAGACACCGTCCGGCCGGGTGAACATATGCGAATTTTGAAAGGAGCGGTTGTCGCGCAAGCCGCTCACGCATACGTGATAAAAACGTGTAAACACGACAACTTCAGGGGTTGGCAGCGACCGCAGGGGAGACTACAGAGCAGGGGACCTCCCAAGCCTCCTCCAAGATCCACCAGGGCTTTCGCCTATGAACCGCATCGTTCCGCTGATTCTGGCCGTCGCGCTCTTTATGGAGCAGATGGACTCCACCGTGATCGCGACCGCCCTGCCGGCGATTGCCAACGACCTGCATGTCGGGCCGATCACGCTGAAGCTGGCGCTGACCTCCTACATGGTGTCGCTTGCGGTCTTCATTCCGGTCAGCGGCTGGATGGCGGACCGGTTCGGCGCCAAGCGCATCTTCCGGCTGGCAATCTGCGTCTTCGTCGTTGGTTCGCTCTTCTGCGCCTTCTCCTCCAGCCTCATCGAATTCGTCTTCGCCCGCTTCCTGCAGGGCATGGGCGGCGCGATGATGACGCCGGTCGCCCGGTTGGTGATGGTGCGCACGACACAGAAGAGCGATCTGGTGTCGGCAATGGCGTTGCTGACGATCCCGGCCCTGGTCGGACCGCTTGCCGGGCCGCCGCTCGGCGGCTTCATCACCACCTATTTCAGCTGGCATTGGATTTTCCTCATCAACGTACCGGTCGGCGTGATCGGCGTGTGGCTCGCGACGATCTTTCTGCCGGAGGTTGAAGCAACCGCCCCGCCGAAGCTCGATATTATCGGCTTCGTGCTGACAGCCCTTGCTGCGGCCGGCGTCGTCTTTGGCCTGTCGGTCGTCAGCCTTCCCGCTTTGCCGCCGGTCATCGGCATTTCGGCGACAGTGATCGGCCTGATCTGCGGCCTGCTCTACGTGCGCCACGCCAGACGTTATCCGACACCGATCCTCAATCTCGACCTCTTCAAGAATCCGACCTTCCGCGCCTCGACAGGCGGCGGCATGCTTTTCCGCATCTGCGTGGGTGCCATGCCCTTCCTGACGCCGCTGATGCTGCAGCTCGGCTTCGGACTCACGCCCTTTCAGTCCGGCCTCATCACCTTCTCGGGCGCGATCGGTGCAATAACGACAAAATTCATGGCGCGGCGCGTGTACAGAGCCATCGGCTTTCGATCGACACTGCTCGGCGCGGGCGTGGTGACGACTGTCGTGACCATCATCACCGGCCTCTTCACGCCGGAGACGTCACACCTCGTCATCATCGGCGTGCTGCTGATCGGCGGGTTCTCCCGCTCCTTCATGTTCACTGGCGTGAATGCGCTCGCCTTCGCGGAAATAGACGACAAGGAGGCAAGCCAGGCCACGTCGTTGAGTTCGGTGATGCAGCAGGTCAGCCTTGCGCTCGGCGTCGCCGTCGCGGCAACCATCCTCGAGACGTCGATCTATCTCCGCGGCGAAGCACTGCAGGTCGCCGATTTCCACCTGGCTTTCTACGTCATTGCCGGATTAACGGTGTTGGCGATGATCCCCTTCGTCCGCATGGACAAGAACGCCGGCGCCGTGGTTTCAGGACACCGCGCCAAGCGGCTCGATCCGGAGGTCATCGAGGCCGAGGAGCAGGCAGTCAAATAGCCTTCCTATTCCGGCTTTTCGCAAACGGCGCTGAGCTTGTTGCCGTCGAGATCGCGAATATAGGCGGCGTAGAAACTCGCGTGGAACGGCCGCAGGCCTGGTTTGCCCTCGTCGGCGCCTCCAGCTGCCATCGCCGCCGCATGGAAGGCATCGACATCAGCCCGGCTTTCGGCCGAGAGTGCCACCATCGTACCGTTGCCATTCGACGCCCGCCGGCGGTTGAAGGGCGTGACCACCCATAGGCGGCAGCGCGTATCCCTATCCGCGGAGTAGCCGATTTCCTCGTTCGACAGGCGCTGGCAGCGATAGCCGAGCACCGGCAGGACGGCATCATAGAAGCGCCGCGCCTGCTCGATGTCATTGGTTCCGAGGGTCACATAGAGAAGCATGGTCAATGGCATTCCGGTCCTGGGACCGTCATAATCGCCCCAGATGACCGGAAAGATCAAGCTTCCATGGCGTCAGCGTCCGGCTTGCGGCCCTTGAACCCCTTCGCCAGCAGGAACATCTCGACCGATTCCGCGCGTGATGAGGCGGGCTTCACGTGCACGACCTGGCGGAAATGCTGCTTCAGCATGTTGAGCAATTCGCGTTCGGTGCCGCCCTGAAACGTCTTTGCAAGAAAATGGCCGCCCTCGCCCAGAACCTCGACGGCGAAATGCGCGGCGACCTCGCAGAGATGCATCGTCCGCAAATGATCGGTGCGGTGATGACCCGTCGTGGGCGCTGCCATGTCTGAAATCACCAGGTCCGGCGTGCCTCCGACGGCCTCCATGAGTTTCGCGGGTGCTTCAGGATCCAGGAAATCGAGCTGCAATACCTTGACGCCCGGAAGCTGGGTCATCTCCAGGAAGTCGATCGCCGCGACGCGGATGTCCTCGTCCGTCGATCCCGTCACTTTCGCGGCAATCTGCGACCAGCTGCCCGGAGCAGCACCAAGATCGATGATGCGGCGGGCACCCTTCAGAATATTGTACTTCTCATCGATCTCCAGCAGCTTGAAAGCCGCGCGGGCGCGATAACCTTCGAGCTGCGCTCGCTGCACATAGGGATCGTTGATGTGGCGCTGCAGCCACTGGCGCGATGACGCCTTCATCTTCTTGTTCTTGACGCGCTGGCCTAGCTTGCGGCCGGTTCGGTTGCCGGCGATCGGTGCCTTAGTCATTCTTCCCTACCTTGCGCGCTGGCCGCGGCGGTTTCGATGACGCCGCCAGACTCCGTCGTCCGCCATCATGTCGGTCAACAGGCCTTCCCTCAAGCCGCGATCGGCAACGCGCATGCGCGGGCTCGGCCAGCGGCGTCGGATCGCCTCCAAGATGGCGCAGCCGGCCAGCACCAGATCGGCGCGATCAGGCCCGATGCAAGGGTTGGCGGCGCGGCTTGCAAAGTCCCAGGAGAGGAGTTTCGCCTGCATGGCCGAAACCTCGTCATCCGAGAGCCAAATGCCATCCACCTTGCGGCGGTCGTAGCGAGGCAGGTCGAGGTGGACGCCGGCGAGCGTCGTTACCGTGCCCGACGTGCCGATCAGGTGAAAATCACCGGATTGTGCGATTTCGATTTCAGGGCAACTGAAGCTTGCAAGCATGTCCGCCACTTCCGACACCATGCCCTCGAAGCTTTCGGGAGTCACATGCTGTCCGCCATGCCGCTCGGAAAGCGTAACGACTCCGACCGGTAGCGAGGTCCAGTGGGTGATGTGGTTGGCAAGGCGGCTGAAGCGATTCTCGCCAATGCGGATCACGGCGATTTCCGACGAGCCGCCGCCGATATCGAAAAGCACGACGGAACGGGCTTCACGTCCGACAAGTGACGAGCAGCCGGATACGGCAAGGCGCGCTTCCGTTTCGCGGTCGATGATCTCGAGTTCGAGCCCGGTTTCGGCAACCACGCGCTCGAGGAACGCCTCGCCGTTTGCGGCCTGGCGGCAGGCTTCGGTGGCGATCAGACGCATGCGGCGGATTTCACGGTTCTTGAGCTTCCCGGCGCAGACGCGCAGCGCGTCAATGGCGCGATCCATCGCCTCGTCCGAGAGGCGGCCGCTTGCGGCAAGCCCCTCGCCGAGGCGGACGATACGCGAAAAGGCGTCGACGACGCGGAACTGTCCCGGCCGGGTCGGCTGCGCAATCAGCAGACGGCAATTATTGGTGCCTAGATCGAGCGCGGCATAGAGCTCGTCCGGCCACGGGTTATCCAGCGCGCGATCGCGTCCGCGAGCCGGAAACTGGCTGGCGCGTCTGTAGGCGTCGCCGGCCTGAGCCTCGGCACTCCCATTGGCGCGCGCGATGCCCGGAACCGGCGCTATGCCGGCAGCTCTGGCGGCGGTTGGCTGTGGAACGATCGCCGGCTGACCGACAGCCTTGCCGGGCGCCAGAGGACGTCCTTGAATGCCGCGCTTTCCGCGATGCTTGCGCCGGTTGCGGCGGCTGGACGAAGCCTCTTCGCCCGCATGCGCCGCCAGATCGGCCGAAGCCGGTTTCTCACGCTGCTGGATCGTTGCGGAAGCCCCGCCATGCTGCTGCCCGCCGTTGCCACGGCGACGACGTTTGCGCTTGCGGGCCGGATTTTCGGCCGCAACTTCTATGGGGCGCGCAGCCTCTCCGGATGTGCCAGAAGGAGCCTGCCAAGCAGCATGAGCCACGTTGCGGGATTGGCCGCCTCGTTTGCCCTTGCGGCGCCGGGACTTCTTACCATCCCTTCGCGCTGCCGCCGACGCCCCGTCAAATTGCGGCTTTGCGCCGCCTTCGGGGTCTTCCACGTTCGTTTTCCACGCGCCGCGCAAGTCCATGACGGTATGCAGCAGGCGCTCACTAGTTTTGCGTTGCCGCGAGAATACCAGCGCCCGTTCAAATCACCAAATTCTTTTTGAATTTCTGAAATTACACCCGCCAACCTCGACTGTTCACGGCGCGGAAATTTTTTGGAAACAGGTATTTGCATTCTCGCGGCTTTTGTTTATAAGCGCCGCACACCAGCGCAACCGCTTCGCCGGCCGCACCTGCTGGGGAATAGTTCAATGGTAGAACAGCGGACTCTGACTCCGTCGATCTTGGTTCGAATCCAGGTTCCCCAGCCAATTTCATTGTTTTAATTCAATAACTTAGCTTAGTGTCGCCAGTGCTGGGAATACCCCCACGCTGCGCCCCCACAAGGGCGCTTGGCGATGTCCAACTACCTGCGGCGAGAAGCCGATTCCCTCTTCTTCCGGCGGCGTGTACCCGCTCTCCTTCAGCCTAGACTCCAGCAAACAGAGATATACCGGTCCTTAAAGACCACCGTGCGAAGAACAGCCAGGGCGCGGGCCGCGCAATCCCGTCCGGCTTGCCGCTCTCGATGCGAACGGCAGTGTCAACAATTAGATTTTCAAAGGAGCTTGCGACGTTTTCCGGAGCGAATATTTCGCTCCCGGGGCTCAAACTGCCGTCAACGGCGGCTTTACAATGTCAGCAATGTCGTTCAGCATTCTGGAACACCTTGATAAAAAAACGCCCGACGGTTGCAGCCCGTTGACGGCGGTTTTTCTATGCTCATCTGACGGCGTGTGCGGGTCAAGGCGGGATCGTCGTAAACAGGTCAAATTT
Source organism: Rhizobium sp. SVR5-9E (assembly GCF_056755095.1). Taxonomy (NCBI): domain Bacteria; kingdom Pseudomonadati; phylum Pseudomonadota; class Alphaproteobacteria; order Hyphomicrobiales; family Rhizobiaceae; genus Rhizobium; species Rhizobium sp. SVR5-9E. The sequence goes on from NZ_JBNDHS010000004.1 coordinate 24,740, forward strand.
CAAGCTTCGTGCCGAAACTTGCTTCCTTGAGGGTTTCAATAAAGTCTGCGTGTTTGACGGTAAGGTCAGCACGACGCAAGAGAATCTGAGTTATCATCCAAGCAATATAGTGGACGTTGTTGACCTCGATCTGTGCCACGCTTCGCTCGCCATTGTGAACAATGCGCGATCGGAGATTGTAATGCTTCTTGAGGCTCTTATACAATGCCAGCCGAGTCTCGGGCTTCTCGCTCCATATCACGCCAGCATAGCGCGAAATCGTTTCAGTGACGGGGCCGTCGTTGCTAGTTCCCGAAAGCAGCGCTTCGATCGTCGTGAAGAACAAGAGCACTCTCTCCGCAGGCTCCTGGGCACGGCGTGCTCGCGTCAGCCATCCCAACGCCTGTTGCATACGTTCTGCCAGCGTATTGCTCTTGGGATCGAACACCTGTCCCGCAACGCGGGCTACCGTGGAGCTTTTCAGAACATCTATTATTTCGGTATCAAATTCGTACCAAGGCGCAGCCGAGCCTCCACCGAAGGCGGGCCCCTCCGGGCCGATACTCAAGCCGTGGGATTGGAATGGATGTGGGTATATGGGATGCGGTTCAACATCCGCAAGCTTAGGGAACAACCCCTTCGGCTCCTTGTAATGCAATCTAACGAAACTAATCGCCACATCGATGAACCATAGGGCTTGTAGTTCCAACCCTTTCGGCATTCCCTGCACTGACACATCCCAGCAAAGCTCCGGGAGATGGATATGCGCGTTTAAGGAAGTTCCATCCTCTACAAGGGTGAAGGCGTTTCTTTCTTGCTCAAGGGGAGAAATCCGGATTTTTGATGATCAGCTTTCTACATCCTGGCGAATGAATTCACGTTTCACGATTCGGACAGGTCCAAGCTTGACCTCATCCACACTACCCATGAAGCGAATAAGCGTATTCGGACGGATGATGCGGTACTCGGTACTCGCCGCGTCACCAATACCAATTGCTATCGCCTTGGCGATGTCCTTCACACTGTCAGTGTCGCCCTTGCTAAAGGCGATACTACGCGCAACCTCTTCAACTGACTTCTGATGAATACGACTGGCGCCGAAAACTTTAGCCGCTCGGGATGACAGATTTCGCGAAGCCTCCAGCAATTCCTCGGTAAATTCCACAGTGCCATGCGCTCCACTACTAAATCCCTTTTCTGAACTCTTCAGCAGTGTGCGAAAAACTTCCTCGCTGCTAACAAGCGCAGCCCGAAACGCCTCGACAAACACCTCCGCAAGTTGAATCAACTGTTGATCACTGGCCATTACGATTTGAACTCATTCTGCATGCCCCCGAATCGTTACTCACGAGCCATCATAGCGGTAAGGATGAGCGACGCATTCATCCTTAGATTGAAGTCCGAAGATCGCCCGAATGAATCGTGATCGCATGCCTTGGCATCCAATTGTTGACACCCCCACAAACTACCTCCACATTGTTGACGCGACATCGAGCAACAAGTTGAAAGTAAACGGTTTTTAGGAACGGCCGTCCGGCTCCAGGTTCCCCAGCCAAACATCTTCTTTCCACTAGCTTCAACAGTCAGCTAACTGTTCGGTCACGTCGCCGCGGACTTGCTCCTCCATGTCGAAGGCGCAGTCCTGGAACACTGGTTCGAGATGCCGATGAAGGCATACGTCTCTGTCACCTTGTAACGGCGCCTTCGTACCGTTCGTGCGACCTACTCCTCGAAACGATCCGTGGCATCACGATCGCGCTCGTATCGTCTCTTGAGCGGAAACGGCGGCAACCAGGACTCGCGACGGACGGTCCAGAGTTCGTAGGTCGGCCTCAGTTGGTCAGGGGCATCCAGGGATCCCAGGTTCACCTCGATTTCGTCTGCAGTGCATCCGAAAATTGACGAGCCGCAGCGGGGACAGAAAAATCGCCCGGCATAGTCGCGTGTTTCGCCATCGATCGTCACCGCATCCCGAGGGAATACGGCGGAAGCGTGAAAAAGGGCTCCATGATGCTTGCGGCAGTCGAGACAGTGACAAAGGCCGACCCTGTACGGGCGTCCCGACGCCGCAATCCGGACGTTGCCGCACAGGCAGCCGCCTGTGAATCGGTCCATGCTGCGTCTCCTCCAAAATCAAGCGGGCGGAATAATTACAACGAACTGTACCGTCAGTGCAATTTTCCGCTGTGGCGGAGGACGCGTAGCCGCTCGCGGCAAGGAGAATTTAGGCTATGCGGAGGGATTGCGCTCGGTGGTCCGCCCCTTGACAATCACCAGCGCTGCTGCAAATTTTTGGACATGGGGTAGCGATCACCCCACGAGGCGACAGCTAGAGAATCGCGTCCTTGAACCCCGAAGCAACGGAGGGACGCAGCTATGCCGTCATATCTCGAAATCACATCTGACAAGCTGACCCGCATCGTCGGCACGCCGAACGTGCCAATGCTTATTGACGTCCGCACTGACGACGACTTTGCGGACGACCCACGGCTCATCCCGGGCTCTATCCGGCGGGACTATCGTGAGGTCGAGGCCTGGAGTTCTGAGGTCACCGGCCCTTCGATCTTGATATGCCAGAAGGGTGAGAAGCTCAGCCACGGCGTCGCTGCCTATCTGAGGTACGCAGGAAACCAGGCTGAGGTGCTCGACGGCGGTTTCGAGGCCTGGCGCGCGGCAGAAGGCATCCTCGTTCCGGACGAGAAACTGCCGCCGCGCGATGCAAAGGGCCGGACGGTATGGGTGACACGGGCTCGCCCGAAGATCGACCGCATTGCTTGCCCCTGGCTCATCCGCCGTTTCGTGGACCCCTCCGCAGTCTTTCTGTTCGTTCCTGCAAGTCAGGTGCCCGCTGTTGGCGAGCGCTTCGGCGCAATGCCTTTCGACATCGAGGAGGTCTTCTGGAGCCATCGTGGCGAGCTTTGCACATTCGACGTGATGGTCGAGGAGTTCTGCCTGAAGTCGAAGCCCATTCTCCATCTCGCGAGGATCGTGCGCGGCGCGGATACGGCGCGGCCAGACCTCGCACCGGAAGTGCCTGGACTATTGGCCGCCTCCCTTGGCCTCTCCCGAATGTTCGACGACGACCTCGAACAGCTGGAGGCAGGCTTGACGATCTACGACGCTTTCTACAGATGGTGCCGCGACGCGACGGACGAGACGCATAACTGGCCGAATCCGAGGAAGGGATAGGAAACGATGACCGAGTTGGCCAGAAAGGCAGGAAACGCACCTCTCTCGGCCGAGAGCGATATCGTTCCCCTGTCCGAAGCAACGAAAGTCTGGGCCCGCGTCGCCGCCTTGAGTTTCGGCGGTCCCGCGGGACAGATCGCCGTCATGCATCGCATCATCGTCGACGAAAAACGCTGGGTTGGGGAGCACCGTTTCCTGCATGCGCTGAACTATTGCATGCTCCTTCCCGGTCCAGAGGCGCATCAGCTCGCCATCTATATCGGCTGGCTCCTCAACCGAACGCTGGGCGGCGTCATTGCCGGCGCTTTGTTCGTCTTGCCGGGCTTCGTGTCCATTCTCGCGCTCAGCTATATCTACGTGCTCTTCGGTAACGTGACGTTCGTCGAAGGGCTTTTCTTTGGCCTCAAATGCGCTGTCCTGGCAGTCGTCATACAAGCGGTGTTCCGGATCGGCAGCCGGGCGCTCACGAACAATGTGATGATCGGCATGGCGGCTGCCGCATTTATCGCGATCTTCTTCCTGCACGTGCCCTTCCCGCTCATCATTGTCGGCGCGGGTGTCATCGGCTTCCTTGGCGGCCGTGCCGATGTGGCCGCCTTCAAGGTTGGCGGCGGTCACAAATCGGGCTCAGGCAAGATTCTGGAAGACCGAGACTCGGCTCTGGGCGAAAATGTCCCTCTCCACGCGCGGCCGAATCTGGCCTGGTCGCTGAAGACGTCAGGGGCATTGGCCGCTTTGTGGCTCCTTCCGGTCGCGGGGCTCTGGGTCACTCTCGGCCCTGATAACGTATTCTCCAAAGTTGGCATCTTCTTCAGCCAGATGGCTGTTGTCAGTTTCGGCGGAGCGTATGCGGCTCTCGCATATGTCGCCCAGGAGGCTGTCCAGCGATTCGGATGGCTACAACCCGGGGAAATGCTGGACGGCCTCGGAATGGCGGAGACCACGCCGGGTCCGCTGATCATGGTAACGCAGTTCGTTGGCTTCCTGGCGGGCCACCGCGATCCTGGTACGCTGAGCCCGCTGACGGCGGCCACGCTTGCCGCGGTCCTGACGACCTGGGTGACCTTCCTGCCGAGCTTCCTATGGATTTTTCTTGGCGCCCCGTTCATCGAAAAACTGCGGGGAAACGCGGCACTCTCCGCAGCCATGTCGGTGATCACGGCTGCGATCGTCGGCGTGATTCTCAATCTGGCGATCTGGTTTGGCCTGCACGTTCTTTTTGGAGAGGTCCGCACGCTCACCTTTGGAAGCTGGTGGCTTGATGTCCCGGTACTTTCGTCGCTCAACCTGCCGTCGCTGACTTTGACCGTGCTCGCCGCCATTGCGATATTCCGTCTCAACTTCTCCGTCATTGTGACGCTTCTTGCTGCGGCTATCCTCGGCGTCGGATGGACAGTAGTGGCACTGGGTTAGACGATCGCGATCAGGCCGACGACTGATAACTGGTCGTCATGGTGGCAAACGCGTTGGCAAAGCAAAAATGCCTTCACCGCGACACGGATGAAGGCTACAGCAGTCCATAGCCGACGCTCATCATTGGATTTCGCCATGACCGATACTGTTACCGATCGCTTTCTTCGCTACGTCGTCATCGATACGCAGTCGGATCCCAAGTCGCCGACGCAGCCCTCGACAGAAAAGCAGAAGAACCTCGGCCGTATGCTGGTGGAGGAATTGCTGGCAATCGGCCTGTCCGATGCGCATCTCGACGAGCACGGCTATGTCTATGCGACCATCCCGTCCAACACCGACAAGCCGGTCCCCGTCATCTGCTTCTGCTCGCACATGGATACCGCGCCGGATTTCACAGGGACGAACGTGAAACCGCAAGTCGTGCGCAACTATGGCGGTGGAGACATTCAGCTTTCGGGCGATCTGCAGCAGGTCATTCGCGTCAGCGATCATCCGGCACTGAAGGACCAGATCGGCAACGACATCATCACCACCGACGGCACGACGCTGCTTGGTGCCGACGACAAGGCCGGAATTGCCGAGATCATGACCGCGGCGCAATACCTGGTCGGCAATCCCGATATCAAGCATGGGACGATCAAGATCCTGTTTACGCCCGACGAGGAAATCGGGCGCGGCGTGGACAAGGTCGATCTCGCAAAGCTGGGCGCACAGTTTGCCTATACCATGGATGGCGAAATGCCTGGGCACATCGAGGATGAGACCTTCTCGGCCGATGGCGTCGAAATCACTATTCAAGGTGTCGCGATCCATCCCGGTTTCGCCAAGGGGAAGATGGAGAATTCCGTCAAGATTGCCGGAGCGATTATCAGCCGGCTACCGAAGGACGTGGCGCCCGAGACGACCGCAGGCCGACAGGGTTTCGTTCACCCGACGGGTGTGACCGGCTCGATGGAAAAGGCAAACCTCAGCCTCATCGTCCGCGACTTCGAAGACGACGGGCTTGCCGCCAAGGAGGCCATGCTCGAGGGGATCGTGCGGGAGGTCATGGCCGACTATCCCGGCTCATCCTACACCTTCAAGGTCAAGCAGCAGTACCGCAACATGAAGGTCATCCTCGACCGTCATCCGGAGATCGTCGAAAACGCCCTCGAGGCGGTGCGACGGGCGGGCATGGAGCCGGTGCGCGGCAGCATAAGGGGCGGTACCGACGGTTCGCGGCTTTCGTTCATGGGGCTGCCCTGCCCCAACATCTTCGCCGGTGGCCACGCCTTTCACTCGCCGCTCGAATGGGTCAGCCGGCAAGACATGGAGAAAGCCGTAAGGACGATCGTCGAACTGGCGAAGATCTGGGCGGAGCGCGCTTAGAGCCTGCCTATCTATTCAAGACGCGAAGCTACAGCGACATTTCTGTCAGCGATTGCGCGCTAGGTGGTGCACGAGACCGCGCCGGCCGCGTTCCATGACCACGTTATGGTTCCATCTGAAGACCGGCCGCAGGATGAATGCAAATCTGACCATCCAGGGCTTTGTCACCTTGACGATCCAATCGTAGCGAACCTTGCATTTGGAGCCTTCGGGCCGCAGCGTCCACCGTCCGATGCCATCGAGTTCGCCGGAAGCCCGGCCCTCGATGGTCACGAGCGGCTCTACCCTCACCGTCTGCATCTCGAAGATCAGGTCGTAAGGCAGTGCGGTCGACCATCGCATCCGGTAGATGGAACCGATGCCTGCCTCGTCCCCTTCCTGCAACAGATCGACCTGTTTCACGGACGGCCACCATTCAGGCCAGGTCTCAGGCGTATTGAGCACCCGCCAGACATCTTCAACCGCTGAATCGACGATCCATTCCGTCGCAAGATGAAACTCGGTCGATGACATCGCTCATCCGGCTACTGCTTTAATTCGCTGCAAGCGCCGACAAAGAGGCGCTTGCGATATGATACATGAGCGCGCTTGAAAATACTCCTGCTGAAGGCCAAGCGCTCAACTGCGCAGCCCGGGAGCTTCATAGCCCGTGCGCGCCACATATTCCGTATAGCCGCCGGCATACTGGTGGATGCCGTCAGGCGTGAGCTCCAGCACCCGGTTGGACAGAGCGCCGAGGAAGTGGCGATCGTGCGAGACGAACAGCATCGTTCCCTCATACTCCGACAGGGCCTTGATGAGCATTTCCTTGGTGTCCAGATCCAGATGGTTCGTCGGCTCGTCCAGCACGAGAAGGTTCGGTGGGTCGAAGAGCATGATCGCCATGACCAGCCGGGCCTTCTCGCCACCCGACAGCACCCGGCATCTCTTCTCCACATCGTCGCCGGAGAACCCGAAGCAGCCTGCCAGCGCACGCAATGAGCCCTGGCCCGCCTGGGGGAACTTATCCTCAAGCGACTGGAGCACGGTGCGGTCGCCGTCCAGCAGGTCCATGGCGTGCTGTGCGAAATAGCCCATCTTCACGCTGGCACCCAGAGCGACGCTGCCTTCATCCGGCTCCGCAGAGCCCGCTACCAGCTTCAGCAACGTCGATTTTCCCGCGCCGTTTATGCCCATGATGCACCACCGCTCCCGGCGCCGCACCATGAAATCCAGTCCCTCATAGATGGTTCGGCTGCCGTATTTCTTGTGCACGTTCTTGAGGTTGATGACGTCCTCACCGGAGCGCGGCGCCTGCTGGAACTCGAACGAGACCATCTGGCGGCGCTTGGGCGGCTCCACCCGGTCGATCTTTTCCAGCTTCTTCACGCGGCTCTGCACCTGCGAAGCGTGCGAGGCGCGCGCCTTGAAGCGCTCGATGAACTTGATCTCCTTGGCGAGCATCGCCTGCTGACGCTCGAACTGAGCCTGCTGCTGCTTTTCGTTCTGTGCCCGCTGCAGCTCGTAAAAGCCGTAGTCACCCGAGTAGGTCGACAATGTCCCGCCATCGATTTCGATGATCTTGGTGACGATGCGGTTCATGAACTCGCGGTCGTGCGAGGTCATTAGCAACGCGCCTTCGTAGCCCTTGAGGAATTCCTCAAGCCAGATGAGGCTTTCCAGATCCAGATGGTTGCTTGGCTCGTCGAGGAGCATGACATCGGGCCGCATCAGGAGAATGCGGGCGAGCGCCACACGCATCTTCCAGCCGCCCGAGAGCGCGCCGACATCGCCATCCATCATCTCCTGGCTGAAGCTCAGGCCCGCCAGGACTTCGCGCGCACGCCCTTCGAGCGCATAGCCATCCAGTTCCTCGTAGCGCGCCTGCACTTCGCCATAGCGCTCGATGATCGTCTCCATGTCGTCCGCCTGATCGGGATCGGCCATGGCAGCCTCAAGAGCCCGCAATTCGGCGGCAACGATGCTCACGGGGCCTGCGCCATCCATCACCTCGGCGACGGCACTGCGGCCCTCCATCTCGCCCACATCCTGGTTGAAATAGCCGACGGTGACGCCCTTCTCGACGGCGACTTGTCCCTCGTCCGGGTGCTCTTCCTGCGTGATCATCCGGAAGACCGTCGTCTTGCCGGCACCATTCGGACCGACGAGACCGATCTTCTCGCCCTTGTTGAGAGCCGCAGAAGCCTCAATGAAGAGGATACGGTGGCTAAGCTGTTTGCTGATGTTTTCGATGCGTATCATTGGCGTTCGGGCATCCCGGAATGGTTTCGGCGCGCCCTTATGTCACGTGTCGCGCCGCCTGTCGCAGATTTTCAGCATCGGGATTTATTTTGGGATGGGTTCGGGCGAACGTCAATATTGTGCGCCGCACATCGAAGATCCTGACAGCGCGGAGGCAGACCCGATCTGTCAAAATAAAACCCGGCGCCGCAACGCCGGGTTCCGAATTCCAGATATCCGTCGCGTTACTCGCGGCGCATCAGGCGCATGACGAGCGAGACGACGAACAGCACCAGGAATATGAAGAAAAGAACCTGTGCTATGGAAGCCGAAGCGCCTGCAATGCCGCCGAATCCAAGTACACCGGCGATCAGGGCTACGACGAGAAATACCAAAGCGTAGTACAGCATGGTGAACTCCTCTATCCGATCCTGGCCTAATAACGGCGATCCTTGGCAATTTGTTCCAGAAGGCCTTGGAAAGTACTGCGGCCCCTGGGATGTCAGCCGAGCTGAAAGGCGCCCCGAGGTGAGCGGTCACCTTGATCGGGGGTGGGCGGCTCGGCCGCTTCGAGGTAGAACTTCACCGGCGCGGTCAATACGAACCACATGCATGCGCCACCCATAAATGCCGCTCCGACCGGCTCGTCGATGCGTGTCACGAACGGCAGGCCCGCCGAAACGAAGAGAACCGTCATGCGCAACGACCACTCCGCCTCACGTTTGCTGATCGCACGGGCCCGGAGCGATTTGTAGCGCCGGGCGTCATAGCCGCCTGCTCCGGTTCTCGCGGAGGAAACCAGCTTCCAGACGGATGGCAGCGCCAGCATGAACAATGCCGCGAGGCTCAGGACAAGAGGCCAGCCGGAGAGAATGTACCGGCTTGCGATCGCAAGCAGCGAAAGCATCGCGAGATTCCACACCGGTTCCAAACGTTCCGGATGTTGCGCCGTATAAGCATGCCAAGCCCGCAGCGTACGTGCCGCGCCGGAAAGCAGCGGCTCGTCAATATAACGATTGATCCAATCCATTTAGAATACCGGTCCTATCGCATCGAGATGACCGGCAACACCATGCAATCTGGTCATCATAATGGCGGGACGGCTTCACACCGTCAATTTTGCCCTGACGCTATCGGCGATTTCCTGCATCCGATCCGCCGGAGCATGACCGATCAGCATGAAAGCATGGGTGTTATCGGACCAGTAAACGACATTCATGCCCAAGCGACCCTCGATATCCGGCGACTTTTCGCCGCTGTTCGAACGGATGATGCAGAGTGCCATCGGGCCTGTCTCGGGATCGAGATAGGCGATCTGCGCGAGCGGTTTTTCTTCATACTCGAGGAGCTGCGCGCGCTTGAAGTCCACGCCGGGCAACGCGACCTTCTCCGGAGAAAGCGCAAGACCCAGCTTTCCCTCGAGCAGGGCGAGCTGAGCGCTCTGAATATCGGCAGGTGGCACGGGACCCGCAAGCGTGTCCGCCGTGTAGAGCGAGAGGTATTCGGCGACGACGCCGCGCCATTCCGTGCTCTCTTCCCTCGATGGACGGCGACTGAGACCGATGTAGGCACGATCGACAATGACGCCCGCGACAACCGAGGCAGCAATGGCGCTGAGAAAGCCGCGACGGCTCGTCAAAGTCGAGGCTGTGGTGTCCTGCCGCTCGGGGATCGCAGAGAGCACCGCTTCCAGCTCGGCCTTTGGCGCGGCAGTAAGAAGCGGCGCGAAAGCCTCCTTGAACGGCAGACTGCTACGGGAGAGGAATTCCAGCCGCCCGGCCACGTGGTCGTCGACTGTGGCAAGCGCTTCGATACGCGCGGCATCCTGAGGCGGCAATTCACCGTCAATGAAGGCCGTCAACTCTTCGTCAGAGGGCATAATATGGATATCGTTGCTCATTCTCGTGCCTCTTTCGAAAGAGCCCCGGAGAGCGTCGCACGGGCTGCCGCCAGCCGGCTCATCACAGTTCCGATCGGTATTCCCAAGACTTCTGCCACCTCGCGATAAGAGAGTCCTTCCACATAAGCGAGGAAGACGGCGCTGCGCTGTGCTTCCGGAAGCGCATCCACCTGCCGAAGCACCTGGTTTGCCATGACGTGCGTTTCGGTGTCGTGGGCGCCATCGAAGACCAGCGCTTCTTCCGGATCCGCGAAGCCCCTGCCCTGGCGGACCTTGCGGGAGCGGATCTCGTTCAGCCAGATCGAATGCTGGATCGAAAACAGCCAGCGATCGAGCCGGGTTCCCTGTTCGAATTGCGCAGCGCGCTCAAGCGCCCGGACGCAGGTCTGTTGCACGAGATCATCGGCCACATCACGCTGACGCGAGAGTACAAGGCCATAACGCCAGAGCCTGGCAAAGTTCTCTGTCAGGCCTTTCCTGATATCCGCTTCGCTCGCGATGGCCGCCTCCGCCCCGGTTCTTCTTCCGGAGATCGCCGGTTGAGCCGGCGATTCCATTTTCAGGCGACTATACGCAGGAAATGTCGTGCGCGCGACCGACATCCGAATATCCCCTCCTGCCTGCCCCGCGTCCTGCTTCGATTTACATCTTCGACGGATTGAGGATGGCAGCGTTGAGGTCCTCATACGGCTCGCATTCGGTGCCGCAGATCGTCTTGATGATGCCTAGCTGCTCCTTGGCAAGATCCATGCGGCCTTTGACGACATAGGCTTCGCCGAGATACTCACGGACCTGCGCATAGTTCGGGTCGAGCTTTACCGACTGGAGGTAGTAGGTGATGCCTTCGTCCGTACGGCCGAGCTTGCGCGTGGCGTAGCCGCGATAATTCAGCACTTCCGCATTATTCTGATCCTTGACGGTATCGAGCATATCGAGCGCCTCCTGGTATCTGGCGGCCTTGGCCAGCGCATAGGCATAATCGGTACGGTCCTCGTCCGGCACATTGGCGCTGCTCTGCTTTACGCATCTCTTCGATTTCTTGTCGTAGATTTGACCCTTTTTGCAAACGGGCGTGCTCGCGTCGCTGCCGCTACCACCACCGCCGACTGCGAAAACCGGGGTAGAAAGCATGGAGGCGGCGATGAAGCCGCCAAAAACGAGAGAAGCAATGCGAACGGTCGTGGTCGTCGTCATGGGAATATCTCCGTGGAAAATGACGTTGCGCCGAAAGAACACTCCTGCCCTTCGTTTTATTCGGACGGCGTAAGGGATTTTTGCATCACCTTTTTGTGACGCTGACGGCCGAATAAATCGCCGTGCCAAGTGTTCTCCGTTTTGCCGCCGGGCAACAAGGAGAATGCAGTGAGCGATACGGTGAAATTGCTGAGCCTCGCGGTTGCGGTGCCGGAACACGTCATCACGCAGGCAGAAGCTGCCGCGGCTTCCGCCCGCCTCTTTGCTGGCCGCTTCGCGGACTTTCGGCATCTGGCCGGCGTCTTCGACAATGCAGGCATTAGCAAACGCCATGCAGCGCGGCCGCTCTCATGGTTCGACGAACCGCATGGCTGGCCGGACCGCATGAACGCCTATGCGGAGGTCGCGGGCAGCCTCTTCGTTGAAGCAGCGACAAAGGCACTGCGGCGTGCCGATCTGAAAGCAGGCGATGTCGATTGCGTCGTGACCATCTCCTCTACCGGGTTCACGACGCCGAGCCTCGACGCGCAACTTGCCGGGAAGATGGGGTTCCGACCGGATATCGAGCGTGTGCCCGTGTTCGGGCTTGGCTGCGCGGCGGGCGTCTCCGGCTTCGGCATCGCGGTCCGGCAGGCGAAAGCCAGAGCGGGCAAGATCGTTCTCTTCGTGACCATCGAACTCTGCACCCTCGCCTTCCGGCTGGACGAGCTGACGCGGCCGAACATCATCGCAACTGCGCTATTCGGCGACGGCGCTGCGGCTTGCGTGCTACGCAACGGCGGAGACGGCATCGCCGCGGTGGAATCCACCGGCGAACATCTGTTTCCGGACACGCTCGACATCATGGGCTGGAAGATCGACGATACCGGCTTCGGCATCGTGCTTGCGCAATCGCTGCCGCCCTTCGCTGAAAGGGAGCTTGGCCCGGCCTTGGACGGCATCCTTGCCCGCAACGGGCTTTCGCGCCGGGACATCGACCGCTTTGTCTGCCACCCGGGTGGCACCAGGGTGCTGGAAGCGATGGAAAGCGCGCTGGCGCTTTCGCCCGGGTCGCTCGATCATGAACGCTCGGTGCTGTCCGATTATGGCAACATGTCCTCGCCGACCGTGCTCTTCGTGCTGGAACGCGTCATCCAAGCCGGTCTGCCGGACCGCGCAGCGATGATTGCGATGGGACCGGGCTTTTCGGCCAGCTGCGTCACGCTGCGGAGGACCGCATGATGCTCGCCTCCGTCGCACTCCTAACCTTCGTGACGCTTCAGCGGCTCGGCGAGCTTGCTCTTGCCAAGCACAACACCGCCGCGCTCTTTGCGCGCGGCGCGCGGGAGTTCGGGGCCGAGCACTATCCCTATATGGTTGCACTTCATGCAGGCTGGATCGGCGGATTGTGGCTGCTTGCCACCGACCGGCCGGTAAACTTCTTCTGGTTCGGCATCTTCATGCTCCTGCAGGTCCTTCGTCTCTGGGTACTTGCCACTCTCAAGGAGCGATGGACGACACGTATCATTGTTCTTCCGAACGCGCCGCTTGTCCGCAGTGGACCCTATAGCCTCATCCGGCACCCCAATTATGCGATCGTTGCCGGAGAGATCGCAGCCCTGCCGCTGGCGTTCGATATGTATTTGTATGCCGGGATCTTCACGGTGCTGAATGCGATCATACTGACCGCCCGCATCCGCGCCGAAAATGCGGCACTCCGAGCGGCAATGATTTTGAAATGAAATGCATTTTTCAATTGCGCCGTCGCGATCCAGGGGGCATTTTCGGCCCTTGGAATTAAGTGGGCTGCAAGAAAAAATGACAAAGAATGCAATAGTGCTCGGTGCCGGCATCATCGGTGTTTCGGCGGCAATTCATCTGCAACGGCGCGGACGGCAGGTGACATTGATCGACCGCAAGGCTCCGGGGAGCGAGACCTCTTTCGGAAATGCCGGCCTGATCCAGCGCGAAGGTGTTGTGCCTTACGGTTTCCCCCAACAGTTCGGGATGTTGCTGCGCTATGCGCTGAACAACCGCATCGACGCGCATTACCATCTGAAGACGCTGCCAAGTCAGGTCGCTTTCCTTGCCCGCTATTGGTGGAACTCCAATGCGCGGCGACACGAGGCAATCACGCGCGCCTACGCACCGCTGATCGAAAACTCCGTGTCCGAGCACAAGGACCTGATCGAGGCCTCGCATGCCGAGGCGCTGATCCGCAAGGATGGCTGGATGCGGGTTTTCCGCACGGCCGAAAAATATGATGAGGCGATTGCCGAAGCCACCCTCTGGGAAAAGGAGTTCGGCGTCACCTATGACAAGCTGAGTTCCGCCGATGTGGCGCGCATCGAACCGAACCTGACGCAGAATTTTACGGGCGGCCTGCGCTGGCGCGATCCGTGGTCTGTCCTCGATCCGCATGCGCTGACGAACGCCTACTGCACCTATTTTGAAAGCCTGGGCGGTCGTTTCGTTACCGGCGATGCCGCTTCGCTCGGCCAAGTAGGCTCCGGCTGGCGCATCTCCACGGCCGAAGGCCCGCTGGATGCCGACGATGCCGTGCTGGCGCTCGGCCCCTGGGCCGCGGTGGCGACGAAGCGGCTTGGCTACTCCTTCCCGCTCGGCGTCAAGCGCGGCTACCACATGCACTATGCGGCAGAGGGCAATGCCGTCCTCAACAACTGGACGCTCGATGCCGAGCGTGGTTATTTCCTCGCACCGATGAACCGCGGTATCCGTCTGACCACCGGCGCGGAGTTCGCCACGCTCGACGCACCGAAGACGCCGGTTCAGCTCGACCGCGCGGAAAAGGTGGCGCGCACCGTGTTCCCGCTCGGGCGCCGTCTTGATCCGGAGCCGTGGATGGGTGCCCGCCCCTGCACACCGGACATGATGCCTATCATCGGCAAGGCTCCGCGCCACAACGGGCTGTGGTTCGCCTTCGGACATGCGCATCACGGCCTGACGCTCGGACCGGTGACCGGCCGCGTGCTTGCGGAATTCATTACCGGCGAAACGCCCTTCATCGATATTTCGGCCTATTCGCCGCAGCGCTTCAACCCGTGACGGCACAACATGACATGGCGGCTTTCATCAGAGCTGTGCTTCGATTGCCGCCTTGTCTATCACCGACCAAACCTCATCGATCTTTTCCCGATCGAAGCGATAGAAGACATTTTCGGCGAAAGAGACGCGCTTTCCGTTGACGGGAAGGCCGAGGAACGTTCCCTTCGGCGTACAATCGAAAACAAGCCGGCTGGCGATAAAGGGCGGATCGGAGATCAGCAGCTTGACGTCGAAATGAAGGTCCGGGATCTCCTCGAAGTCCCGCTCCAGCATCGCCTGATAGCCTGCCAGGCCGAGCCTCCGATCATTGTGGCGTACATCGTCGCCGACGAAGTGTCCCAGCCGCTGCCAGTCCTGCGCATTCAGGCAGGCTATGTAATCGCGATAGATCGCTGAAAGTTCCGCTCGGCTCAAGGCAGGTCCTCCGGCTCCGGGCGGCTTCTGCGGCGACCGCCACTGAGCACGCGAAGATGGTCGCTTCCAAGAGGCCGTCAATAGGCCTTGGTCAGGCAACGCCAAGCGGCGCGAGCTTCTTTCGCGCCGCTTCCGCAATACCTTCGACCGTGTCGTCGATATCGACGGTCACGACGCCGGGCTCGCCGGTCGGCACTTCGAGCGTCTGGAGCTGGCTATCGAGCAGCGACGCCGGCATGAAATGGCCCTTGCGCTCGCCCATCCGCCGCGTAAGCAGATCCCGAGAGCCATCAAGATAAACGAAGAAGAGGCTGCCGCCGGCGGCGGTGCGAAGACGATCGCGATAGATACGCTTCAGCGCCGAGCAGGAAACAACGATGCCTTCACCCTTTGCGAGAGCGGATTTGATGGTTTCGCCGATCACGTCGAGCCAAGGCATGCGGTCGTCATCGGTCAACGGGATGCCTTTCGACATCTTCTCGACGTTCGAAGCAGGATGAAGCCCGTCACCTTCGACGAAGCGGAGGTTCAGCGCCTCCGCCAGTTTCTCGCCAATCGAGGATTTGCCGGAGCCGCTGACACCCATCACGATGATTGCGTGGGATGTGTCCGTCCGTTCCGGCATGTATCCTCCGTCGTCGCCTGTACCCGCTCAGTCGAGCGGGAAGTGACAGGCGTATTGTTGCGTGCCTGTTCCACTTAGTAGAGGCTCGACCCGACGGCAATAGTCCTGAGCCTTCCAGCAACGCGGATTGAAGTGGCAGCCGCTCGGCGGCTTCAGCGGCGACGGAAGCTCGCCCTGCAGACGGATGCGGTTCTTGGCGCGGTCGGGATCAGCGATCGGCGTCGCGGACAGCAGGGCGGCTGTATAGGGGTGACGCGGGTGCGCAAAGACTTCGGCCGCCGGCCCCGTCTCGACCGGCCGGCCGAGATACATGACCATCACGTCGTCGGCGATGTGGCGAACGACCGAAAGACCATGCGAGATGAAGAGATAGGCAAGGCCCATTTCCTTCTGCAGGTCCATCAAAAGGTTCAGCACCTGAGCCTGGATGGAGAGGTCGAGGGCGGACACGGGCTCGTCGAGCACAAGCACTTTCGGCCGCAGCATGAGCGCACGGGCAATGGCGATACGCTGGCGCTGACCGCCCGAGAACATATGCGGATAGCGACCGTAATGTTCCGAGCGCAGGCCGACGCGCGCCATCATCTCTTCTGCCCTACGACGGCGGGCCGCGGCATCGAGATCGGTGTTGATCTTCAGCGGCTCCTCAAGAATCGCGCCGACTTTCTGGCGCGGATTGAGCGAACCGTAAGGGTTCTGAAATACGATCTGAACCTGGCTGCGCAGGCTTCGATCACCGATCCGTGCAGGCTTGCCATCGATGAACAATTCGCCGCCCGTCGGGTCCTCGATCATGGTGACGAGACGCGCGAGCGTCGACTTGCCGCAACCGGATTCGCCGACGACGGCGAGCGTTTTTCCGGAATAAAGGCTGAAGCTGACACCATTCAGCGCCTTGACGGTCGCTTCAGGTTTGAACATGCCGCGATTGACGGTGTAGAAACGGGCAAGATCCTTGCCCTCGAGAACGGCTCCGCTCATACGAGGTCTCCAGCGGATTGCTTCGGCATCGCGCCCGGATGACCGAGCGGCTTGCCGTCTTTCAAGGGATAGTTGCAAAGTGCCACGCCGAGGTCCGGTCCCTGGCGCACGACGCCGCGCTCGCATTCGACTGTGGCAAAACCGCAGCGTGGCGCGAACAGACAGCCGCTGGGGCGGTCATGCTGGCCCGGCACCACGCCGGCAATCGACGGCAGGTGCTGCCCGACGGCGGCGCGCTCCGGCAGAGCGGAAAGCAATGCCGCAGTATAGGGGTGATGTGGGTCGCGGAAGAGTTCCTTGACCGGCTGTTCCTCTACCTTTTGACCGGCATACTGCACCTGAACGCGCTCGGCGGTCTCGGCGACCACACCCATATCGTGGGTGATCAGCACGAGCGCCATGCCCTGCTCGCGTTGCAGGCGGACGAGCAGGTCGAGGATCTGTGCCTGGATCGTCACATCGAGCGCAGTCGTCGGCTCGTCGGCGATCAAAAGCTTCGGATTGCAGGCGAGCGCCATGGCGATCATGACGCGCTGGCTCATGCCGCCGGACATCTGGTGCGGGAAGTTCGACAGGCGATCTTCCGGAGCAGGGATGCCGACGAGATTCAGCAGTTCGATCGAACGTTCGCGGCGTTCCTTGCGGTTCATGCCCATGTGCACGCGCAGGGTCTCGCCGAGCTGGAAGCCGACGGTAAAGCACGGGTTGAGGCTCGACATCGGCTCCTGGAAGATCATCGCCATGTCCTTGCCGATGATCTTGCGGCGCTGGCGGCCGGAAAGGCCGATGAGTTCCTTGCCGTCGAAGGTCATGCGGTCGGCGGTGATCTTGGCCGTCCAGGGCAGCAGCCCCATCATGGCAAGCATGGCAACGGACTTGCCGGAGCCGGACTCGCCGACGATCGAGAGGATCTCCCCCTTGTCGCAGTTGAGCGACACGCCATCCACGGCGCGAAACAGACCGGAAGACGTCTGGAATTCGACAGTCAGATTCTGGATATCGAGAAGCGGCATCACGACCTCTTCAGCTTGGGATCGAGCGCATCACGCAGACCGTCGCCCATCAGATTGATGGCTAGAACGGTGACGAGGATGGCAAGACCCGGGAACGTTACGACCCACCAGGCGCGCTGGATGAACTCGCGCGCTTCGGCGAGCATCGTGCCCCATTCGGGTGTCGGAGGCTGTGCACCCATGCCGAGGAAGCCGAGAGCCGCGGCATCGAGGATCGCCGCCGAGAAGGCGAGCGTTGCCTGGACGATCAGCGGCCCGAGACAGTTCGGCAGGATGGTCTTGAACATCAGACGCAAGGTGCCGGCGCCCGCCACGCGCGACGCGACGACATATTCCTTCTCGCGCTCCGCCATGACGGAGGCTCGCGTCAGGCGCACGAAATGCGGCTGGTTGACGATCGAGATCGCGATCATCGCATTGGTAAGGCCGGGACCGAGGACGGCGACCAGCACGAGAGCCAGAAGCAGCGACGGGAAGGCCAGAATGATATCCATCAGGCGCATGATGACGATATCGACGCGGCCGCGGAAATAGCCCGCGACGAGGCCGATCAGTACGCCCGCGATCACAGACAGCGTCACGACGACGACGCCGATGAAGAGCGAGAAGCGCGCGCCGTAGATCAGACGCGAGAGAATGTCGCGGCCGACGGCATCCGTTCCGAGGGGGAAGGACGCGCTGCCGCTTTCCGACCAGAACGGCGCCAGCAGCAGCATCTGACGGTTCTGCTCATTCGGCGCATGCGGCGCAACGAAGGGAGCAAAGATTGCCAGCACAAGAATGACGACGAAGACAGCGAGGCCGATGACAGCCCCCTTGTTTCGCGAGAAGTAGTACCAGAATTCCGCAAGGGCGGATGGCTGGACGGTTTTGGTCGTGACCGTGCTCATGAACCGCTCCTAGTGCCGAATGCGTGGGTTGATGAAGCCATAAGTGATGTCGACGATCAGATTGACCAGCATGATGATGCCGGCAATCAGCAGAAGACCACCTTGGACGACGGCATAGTCGCGCTTGAACACCGCGTCGACCATCCATTTGCCGATGCCAGGCCAGGAGAAAATCGTCTCCGTCAGGATCGCGCCTGCGAGCAGCACGCCGACCTGCAGGCCGATCGTGGTGACGACCGGGATCATGGCGTTGCGCAGAGCATGCACGCCGACGACGCGCAGCGGCTTCAGGCCCTTGGAACGGGCCGTGCGAACGTAATCCTCGCCAAGCACTTCGAGCATCGCCGAGCGTGTCTGGCGCGCGATGACGGCTAGCGGGATGGTGGCAAGCACGATCGTTGGCAGAATGAGATAGCTTACCGCCGAGCGGAATGCTCCCGCCTGACCGGAAAGAAGACTGTCGATCAGCATGAAGCCGGTGACCGGCTTGAAGAAGTACATCAGCGAGATACGGCCCGAAACGGGCGTCCAGCCGAGGTAACCGGAGAAGAAGATGATGAGCAGCAAGCCCCACCAGAAGATCGGCATCGAATAGCCGACGAGGGCGACGCCCATCACGCTTTGGTCGAACCATGTGCCGCGCTTGACGGCGGCGAAGACGCCCGCCGGCACGCCAAGACAGATCGCGAGAATAATGGCACAGAGCGAAAGCTCGAGCGTCGCGGGGAACAGCGCACCAAATTCGCCGAGGACCGGACGCTTCGTGACGATCGACGTCCCGAGGTCGCCATGCAGCACCTTACCAACGTAATCGAAGTACTGGATATACATGGGCCGGTCGAAACCGAGATTGTGCATGATCTGGGCATGACGCTCTGGCGCCATCACGCGTTCACCCGACATCAGCATGACGGGATCGCCGGGAAGCAGACGGATGAACGAGAAGGCAATAAGCGAAACGCCGAGAAATGTCGGGATCAGGACGGCAAGGCGCCCAATGAGAAATCGCAGCATGACAGATGGTCCAACAATTACCGGCGGCCAGGATATTGCCCGACCGCCGGAGAGCCCGGTATTCCGGGCATTTTGCACTATTTTTCGTTATTCGGCGATATCAACGCCGTCGAAGCGGTGAACACCGACCGGATCCTGCACGAAGCCGGAAACCTTGGCGCTCATCGGGACGAATTCGGTCGAGTGGTCGAGCGTTGCCCAAGGAGCTTCCTTCTTGAAGATCACCTGAGCCTGCTCGTAGAGTTTCGTACGCTCTGCGACGTCGGCCGTCTGCTTGGCCTTCGTCATCAGGTCGTCGTATTCCTTGTTGCACCACTGAGCACGGTTGTTACCACCGACTGCACTGCAGCCGAGAAGCGTGTCCATGAAGTTGTCCGGGTCGCCGTTGTCGCCGGTCCAGCCGAGAATGACGGCACCGTCACGGTCCTTGGCGGAGGAGAGCTTCAGGTATTCAGCCCACTCATGGGTGACGATCTCGGCCTTGACGCCAGCTTTGGCGAGGTCGGCCTGCATCAGTTCGGCGGCGCGGCGCGCGTTCAGCATGTAGGGACGGGAGACAGGCATCGCCCAGATCTTCATGCTGAGATCCTTGACGCCAGCGGCCTCGAGCATCTTCTTGGCTTCGTCCGGATTGTATTCGTCGTCCTTGACGGCGTCGTTATAGGACCACATCGTCGGCGGGATCGGGTTCTTGGCAACCTGGGCCGAGCCCTGGAAGACCGCGTCGACGATCGCCTGCTTGTTGACCGCCATGTTGAGCGCCCTGCGGACTTCGGCCTTGTCGAAGGGCGCAACGAGCGTGTTATAGGCGAGGTAGGCGACGTTCAGGCCCGGCTGTTCCAGAACCTTGAGGTTGGAATCGGCCTTGAGATCCTTGATGTCGGCAGCGTTCGGGTAAGGCATGATGTGGCATTCGCCAGCCTTCAGCTTCTGCGCGCGCACCGATGCGTCCGAAGTGATCGCGAAAACGAGATCGTCGATCTTTTCCTTGCCCTTGAAGTAGGTGTCGTTGGCCTTGTAGCGGATGACGGCATCCGGCTGGTAGGCGACGAAGGTGAAGGGACCGGTGCCGAGCGGCTGCTGGTTCATCTGCTCCATCTTGCCGTCGGCCTGCAGCTTATCGGCATATTCCTTGGAGAGGACGGAGGCAAAGTCCATCGCGAGGTCGGCGATGAAGGGCGCTTCCGGATGGTTGAGCGTGAACTTGACCGTCAGGTCGTCAACCTTCTCGACCGTCTTGATGAGGTCCGGGAAGCCCATGCCGGCCGCATATTCGTAGGAGCCGCCTGCGACATAGGTGTGCCACGGATTGTCGGCCTTCAGCTGGCGCTCGAAGGAGAAAACGATATCGTCGGCATTGAGGTCACGCGTCGGCGTGAAGAAGTCGGTCGTCTGGAACTTGACGCCCGGACGCAGCTTGAAGGTATAGACCGTGCCGTCGTCGGAAACGGTCCAGCTCTCGGCAAGACCCGGCTCAACCTCGGTGCTGCCGTGCTTGAATTCGACCAAGCGGCTATAGACGGTGCGCGACGTCGCATCGAATGTCGTGCCAGCGGTGTACAGGCCCGGATCGAAGCCTTCCGGCGAACCTTCAGAGCAATAGACAAGGGTTTTTGACCAGGCGGACGTTGCCATGACCGAAGCCAAGGCCGTCGCTGCCAGCAGGACGGAGAACTTTTTCATAATGGTGTTTTCCCAGCTTTGTTCTTTTGACTTTCTAGACCGGAGAGCAGCCTTCCGGTCAGCGGCACCGATGGAACGACATTTATCTACTGAAAGCAACGGTATTCGAAGGAAATTTTCCCAGTTGGACAACTTTAGAAATTTTCGGTCAAAAATAGGACTTAATTGGAAATAAACGACATGAAACCCGCTCATTTTTGTCATATTTGGTACGATTTCACACATTTAGCGTAACGGCAGAGAGCTTTGCGCGTCGAAAAAGCCGCCTCAAAAAGCAAAAATCGCAGCTACTGGGCGTAGCTGCGATCATTAGGATACTCGACTATGACGTGTTAGGCTGCCGGAGCGCTGATGGCGGGCCTGCGATAGTCCTGGTCGCCTGTAAGGCCAAGAAGGAAGTTGATCTGCGGACGCGCCTTCACGAGGTCATCGATCGAATACTCGGTCAGCACATCGAAAAAGGCGTTGAGGGCCTTGCGCAGTGCCGAGTTCAAACCGCAGCTATCGACCAGAGGACATTCAACCGCGCCGTCTTCGAAGCATTCGGCCATCGCAAAGCTGTCCTCGGTGACTTTGACGACGTCAAAAAGGCTGATGTCCGCCGCCGGCTTGCCGAGGCGGACGCCGCCGTTGCGGCCTCGAACGGTTTCCACCAGGCCCGCTCTGGTGAGCGGCTGCAGAATCTTGAACAGAAAGAGCTCGGAAACCCCGTAAGCCTTGGCAATTTCAGGAATCCGGCTCAAGTGTCCTTCATTGGCAGCGCAATACATCAACATGCGAACCGCATAGTTGGTCTGCTTCGTCAAACGCATGCCGATCTCCTGAATCGTGTGGGGCTGGAGCCTATATAGTGGCTTTGGTAGTTTTGAACAATTCCAAAATATGAAAATTACATTCACGTTTGCGCGGGCCGCCGCACAAAAACGAAACGGGCCACAAGGGCCCGTTTCCTGGTGTGTTCTCAGAGTCGCATCATTTCATCGTCGGCATGACAAATTCGGCGCCGTCCTTGATGCCCGACGGCCAGCGGGCGGTAACCGTCTTGGTTCTGGTCCAGAACTTGATCGAGTCCATCCCGTGCTGATTGAGGTCGCCGAAGCTGGAGGCTTTCCAGCCGCCGAAGGAGTGGTAGGCCAGCGGAACCGGGATCGGAACGTTGATGCCGACCATCCCGATATTGATGCGCGCAGCGAAGTCGCGGGCAGCATCGCCGTCGCGGGTGTAGATCGCAACGCCATTGCCGTATTCGTGCTTCATCGGCAGCGAGAGGGCTTCTTCATAGTTATGGGCGCGGACGACGGAGAGCACCGGCCCGAAGATTTCAGTCTTATAGATATCCATCTCCGGCGTGACGTGGTCGAATAGTGAGCCGCCGACGAAATAGCCGTCTTCATAACCCTGCAGCTTGAAGCCGCGGCCATCGACGACGAGCTTGGCCCCCTGCTCGACGCCGCGATCGATCAGGCCGTTGACGCGCGCATAGGCTTCCTTGGTGACCAGCGGACCCATGTCTGCCTTTTCATCGGTGTAAGGCCCGATACGCAGCGACTCGATCTTCGGCGTCAGCGCGTCGACCAGACGGTTTGCTGTTTCTTCACCGACCGGAACGGCAACGGAAATCGCCATGCAGCGTTCGCCGGCGGAGCCGTAACCGGCACCCATCAGCGCGTTGACGGCCTGATCCATGTCGGCGTCCGGCATGATGATCATGTGGTTCTTCGCGCCGCCGAAGCACTGGGCACGCTTGCCGTTCATTGCCGCCGTACCGTAGACATAACGTGCGATCGGCGTGGAACCAACGAAGGTCACAGCACCGATATCCGGATCCGTCAGGATCGCGTCGACGGCAGCCTTGTCACCGTTGACGACGTTCAGGATGCCTGCCGGAAGCCCGGCTTCGATCATCAGTTCGGCAAGACGCAGCGGAACGGACGGGTCGCGCTCCGAAGGCTTGAGGATGAACGCATTGCCGCAGGCGATCGCCGGCGCAAACATCCACATCGGGATCATCGCCGGGAAGTTGAACGGCGTAATGCCGGCACCGATGCCGACCGGCTGACGCATGGAATACATGTCGATCGCCGGGCCTGCGCCCTCGGTGAATTCCCCCTTCTGCAGATGCGGAATGCCGCAGACGAATTCGCAGACTTCGAGACCGCGGACGAGATCGCCCTTGGAATCTTCGACCGTCTTGCCGTGTTCGCTCGAAAGCAGAGCGGCGAGCTCGTCCATGTGCTTGTTGAGCAGTTCCACGAACCTGAAGAAGACGCGGGCGCGGCGCTGCGGATTGGTCGCTGCCCATTTCGGCTGCGCTTCCTTGGCATTGGCGACGGCCGCACGAATTTCCTCGACGCCCGCCAACGCAAGGGTCGCTTGGATTTCGCCGGTGGCCGGATTGAAGACGTTGCTGCTGCGGCCGCTTTTGCCCGCGACATGCTTGCCGCCAATGAAATGACCGATCTCACGCATGGATGTGCCTCCTCTTTTATTTCTTCAGATGGCGCACAATCGCACTTCAATTTGCACAAATCAATGAGTTCGGATAAGCAACCGCTGTGCAAAAATTAAAGTCAAAGGTGTGCTTTGGACTGGGATGATGTGCGTATGTTTCTCGCCGTCGCGCGCACCGGGCAGATTCTAGGCGCCTCGAAGCGACTGGGCGTAAACCACGCGACGCTCAGCCGCCGCATGACCACGCTCGAAGAGCGGCTGAAGAGCCGCCTTCTCATCCGGCGGACCAATGGCTGCGAACTGACGGCCGAGGGCGAGGTCTTTCTCCACGCCGCGGAACGCATGGAAACGGAGATGCTGCGGGCGCAGGCGGGTATTGGACGCCTGGACAGCACGATTGCCGGCACGGTCCGCATCGGCGCGCCCGACGGCTTCGGCGTTTCCTTTCTCGCGCCGCGTCTCGGCCAGCTTATCAAGCGGCATCCGGAGCTTCGCATCCAGCTGGTGCCGGTGCCCCGCTCGTTCTCGCTCTCGCAGCGCGAAGCCGATATCGCGATCACCTTGGAGCGGCCGGAACAGGGCCGTCTCGTTTCGTCGAAACTCACCGACTATACGCTCGGCCTTTACGCATCGCGCGGCTATCTTGCTACCAACGGCGAGCCCTTTGATGTCGACGGCCTGAAAACTCATCCCCGGATCGGCTATGTCGAGGATCTGATCTTCACACCCTCGCTCAATTTCTCCGGCGTGGTGATGCGCAGCTGGGATGCGTCCTTCGAGATATCGACGGCGATCGGGCAGACCGAAGCCGTGCGATCCGGCGCCGGTATCGGTATCCTGCATGACTATATCGCGCGGCAATATGACGAACTGGTTCGGATCTTGCCCGCTGTTTCCATCAAACGCGCCTACTGGACGACGTATCACGAGAGCGCCCGCGATCTGGTTCGCGTGCGCACCGTTGCGGACTTCCTGCAAGAACTGGTGAGCGTCGAGCGGCAGACATTTCTTTGATCAGCAGGCCTGCTTGGCAGGCTCTTCGTTTTCGTCCGGATTGGGATTGGGCGCCTCGTCCGGCAACCGGTCAGGTTCCGGTTCCTTGATCGGTGGTATCGGCTTCCAGCCCGGTAAGGGCATCGGCGGCTGATCGGGGATAGGTTCGTTGGGAACGGACATATCCTGCTCCTTCCGTCTTCTCTTTATATGTCGGGCGTTAGGGAATCCGCTGCCCGGATGGGCATGCTGTCGATGATGGCGAAGAGCTCAACGTTGCTCACCGGCTCGCTCACCTTGAGTTTGACGGTTCCATCCTTGCCTATCAAGACGGCCCCGAACTCGCCGCTCTCGGGGGCGTCGAGCTCCTTTCGGATCGTTTGTTCGTCCAAATTCTCGCCTGCACCGAAGACAGGCTTGATCGAACTGCCGGAGATCTTGAGAACGACCATATGCCGCTCCTCCAAGCCGGGGCGATCCGCGAGCAGCTGGTTTTCCTGACGGGCGGCGCGGCTGTTGTCCTTATAGACGAAGATCACCATGACACGGTTCCGCCACCGGAACTGCTCAAGGCTTTCGAGCGCCGCCTTGCCGCCTTCGGTCTCTTCCACCTTCGTTGCACCGTAAAGAAGCTCTTTCGACATTCTCATTCTCCCGTCCACCTTAGAACGAATGGAGGAAGAAGCCGGTTCCATGAATTCGGAAGCTTGGAAAAGCCAACGAAAAAGCCGGCCTGTTCGGCCGGCTTTTTCGGTCCCTTCACAATGCAATCTTACATGGGAATGAAGGCAGACACCGGAACCTGCAAGGCGGCGGCAATACGCTTCAGCTTCGCCGGATCGGCATCTTTGCCATTTTCAATGTCGATGATCTCACTTTCGACGAGGCCGCAAGTCTCCGCCAGATCATCGACGCTGTAGCCAACGGCTTCACGCGCCTTCCTGACCTCGGCAGCGACGTTGATTGCGGAAACGGTCGCTTTGGATTCATCCAGATTTTTAAGGGAAATGGACATTAAAGTCTCCTTCTTAAAAGCACCCTGATGTAACCCCCGGCACAAAATGGCACTCCGGCTCACATTTTGCAACGCAACATTACAGAAAGTTTACTAACGCTGCGGTCGCAGATAGGCGGCAGGGGTCAGAGGGCAAGTGTCGGTCAACGATAAGCCAGACGCTTGATACGATGAACTCGAGTTTGAGAAGAAATGGTACGGTTGGGGGGTCTCGAACCTCCGACCTCAGGTGCCACAAACCTGCGCTCTAACCAACTGAGCTACAACCGCACAAGTCGCGCCGGGCGCGACGGGGGTCACATACGAGGACTTGGAAATTAATTCAAGCCCTATCTGCCCCAATATACAAAAAGGCTGGATATACGGTCCAGCCTTTTGTTCGATCGTAGCCGGTGCTGATCAGGCCGCCTTGAACGAAGCCATGACCTTGTCGGCGGCTTCCTTGGCAGGCTTTGTGACCTTCTCGGCAACCTGCTTCGAGGTTTCCTGCATCGACTTCGCCTGCTCGACCGTCACCTCTGCCTGCTTGCGCAGGAAAGTCGTGTGGAGTTCGACAAGTTCTGCGACCGACTTCACGCCGAGCAGCGCTTCCATGTAGGAGAGCGAGTTTTCAGCGTTCGTGCGGAGCGCATCGATCGCCTTCAGGCCGATTTCGACGGTGCCGGCCTGCGCATTCTGAACGGTCGCTTCGAGAGTCTTGCTGGCGTCTTCGCCTGCAGCCTTCATTTTGGCATAGGCCTCGCGCGACTGCTCGGCGCCCTTTTCAGTGAAATCACGAAAGGATTCGGCGAATTTCGTCGGGTCGAAGGACGACATTGAAAAAACCTCGTTGGTCTTTATGGTAGCCATCTGCATTAAACTCCTTGGGTCCCGGAGATAGTTGCCCGGTAGTTTCGATAAATCTCATATAGAGGAGTTTATTGTGCATTGCAACATATTTGTGCGCCGCACAACGCATTAACCTTTTCACCCGAAAGCCAGGCGCCAAGCTGGACCGGTTTCCGGCGCGTCGTTATTAATAGAGCGTTAATTTAAAGAGGCCGAGGGACCGGTTCCGACATGCCCGCAGTCCAGTACCCGTTCATCGACATTGCCGTGCATCAGCGGGTGCGTGAACGCTTTGCGCGCGGCGAAGCGATCGCCCTTTTTTCGGCAGATCTTTCCCGCTTGCTTTGGGCGAACGGCGCCGGCGCGGAACTCTTCGGCCAGACGGCAGTCTACGACCTTCTTGATCAGGGCGTAAATCGCGCGGATATCACCTTCCGGCAGCTGGAGACGACGGCACGCCAGCTCTCCACGGTTGGCGACAGCAGGGACCTCATGATCCGGATCGCCAAGGGCTTCCAGCGTGTCCCCGCCAAGGCAACGTCCGAGCTGATCGGCCTTTCCTCCGGCGAACGAGCCATTCTCTTCTCGGTGCCTGTTTCATCACGGCCACTTCCTGCCGCGGAAGCCGCAGCGCAGATGCTTCAGGGGCTCGACGACCCCGATACTCATATGGCCGTTATCGGCGCGGAAGGCGAAGTCATTGCCTCTTCGCCCGGTTACGCATCGCTTGGCATCACCGGGCAGACGGCAAAGATGCTGACTCGCCTGGCAGGCGCCCATCCTGACCGGCTTGTTAAGCGGCCCGTCGCCACCGGCAAGGGCTACCTACCGGCTGCCATCGGCAAGCTCAGCGATGAACCGGCACTCAACCTACTGTTCGCCGTCGAAACCGTAATCGGCCATCTCGACCCGATCGAAACGCCGGCACAAGAGGAGGCGTTATCCACAGCCGCCGTTAACCATACCGCGAACCCGGGGAGCGAAAAATTCCACCAGGCGCTCGATGCGGTCGCGCGTATCGAGGATGTGGAAGAGACGCTGGAGGACGTGGCCGAAGACGAGGAAATCGGACCTGCCGCCGAAGCTGAAAACGAGCCGGTAGCCGATGGCACCGAACAGAACGAACTTATCTTTGCGGAACCGGAAAACGTGCTCACCGATGATGCTGGGCACGCGGCTATCGATCGCGCGGAACCGAAAACAGGAACGCAGCCTTTGGGCGTCGAGCGGGCTGAGCCTGCCGGAGAGAACCCAGGGTGCGAGATCGCGGAGCGGCCGGCTTCCAAGCCTTCCGGAACAGATGAGATTGCCGCCCCGCCGGCGGCTGAGGGCTTTACATTCAGGCCCAACAGCCGTGCCACGCGTTTCGTCTGGAAGATCAACGCTGACGGGCACTTCAGCGAAGTATCCGCCGAATTCGCCGCCGCGGTTGGTCCGCACGCGGCAAATATCATCGGCGTTGCCTTCAGCGACATTGCGGCGCTCTTCAATCTCGATCCCGAAGGCAAGATCACCGAGGCCCTCGAGCGCCGTGATACCTGGTCCGGCAAGACGATCCACTGGCCCGTCGAGGGAACGAGCCTGATCGTTCCTGTCGACCTCGCCGCGCTCCCGACCTATACGCGTGCCCGGGAATTCGACGGCTTTCGGGGTTTCGGCGTTGTGCGGCTTTCCGACGCGACCGAGGATCCGCTGGCGCTCGGCCTCGCGCTCGGTCCGGATACCCTGGACCACGATGTGGCCAGCCCTGATCAATTGCCGGAAGCGGCTGCGGAACAAGTTGCCCCGACAACATCGGAGGCACAACCTGCGTCCGATGCTCCGGAAGCCACCCCGGAGCCGCAGAAGGCGGCTGAACCCGCGCCTGTTGAAGAGCCGCCGGTCCTGCGAATAGTAGAGACGCCGAGCCGCCGGCTGACGGATAAGATCGTTCAGATCCATGGCGCAGGCCCGAGCCTGAGCGTCGCCGAACAGGCAAACTTCCGCGAGATCGCAAAGCGCCTCGAAGCCTTCGGCGTTCGCAACGAGGAGGCGCCGGCTCAGGACGAACCGGAAGAGCCTGCAGGCGAAGCTGCGCCGGAGGAGGCAATCTTCGAAAGCGCCAGCGCGGCGAGCGACGAACCTGCCGGAGCCCCAAAAGCGGCGGACCAGCACACCGACTCGTCCGAGCAGAATGACGACGACGCCACCGAAGGCCTGCACGAGACCTTCAGCCCTATGCAGGTGCTGAGCAGCGCCATTCCGCCGCGTGTGAAGATGACGAGTGGGCTATCGGCCGACACGGTCGATCAGTTGCCGCTTGCCGTGCTGATCCACGCCGGCGATGCGCTGCTCCATGCCAATCCCGAATTCATGCGCCTCACCGGCTATGCTTCGCTCGCCGAGTTGAGCGACGTCGGCGGGATCGACGCGCTGCTTCAGCGCCGCGACCTGGAAGGGCGCCCGGGCACGATGATGCTTGTTACCGCCGACGATACTCTCGTGCCGGTAACCGCCCGGCTGCAATCGATCCGCTGGGAAGAATCCAGCGCGCTGATGCTCGCGCTGATGCCGGTTGAAGCAAGCGACGCGACGCCGATGCGGAGCGTAGAAGTGCCCGCGGAAACCCGCTCAGAGAACCGGATGGTCGAGAAGGTTGCCAAGTTGCAGATCGAAGTGGAGGAGCTTCGCTCGATCCTGGAAACGGCGACCGACGGGGTCGTCGTCATCGGTGCAGAGGGCGACATTCGCTCGATGAACCGCTCGGCAAGCGCGCTTTTCAACTTTGATGAAGAAGAAACACGCGGCAAGCCCTTCGTGATGCTCTTTGCGCATGAGAGCCAGAAGGCGGTGCTCGACTATCTGCACGGCCTCTCCGGCCACGGCGTCGCGAGCGTTCTGAACGACGGGCGGGAAGTGATCGGCCGCGAGGCGTCCGGCGGATTCGTGCCGCTCTTCATGACCATGGGCCGGCTCACCTCATCCAATGGCTATTGCGCCGTGATCCGCGACATCACCCAGTGGAAGCGGACCGAAGAAGAGCTTCGCAGTGCCAAAGGTGCCGCTGAAACGGCGAACGCCCATAAGACGGATTTCCTGGCGCGCATCAGCCATGAAATCCGTACGCCGCTCAATGCCATCATCGGCTTCTCGGACATGATGGCGAGCGAGCGCTTCGGACCAATCGGGCATCCGCGCTACATCGAATACGCCAATGACATCGGCCGCTCGGGCCGCCATGTCCTCGATATCGTCAACGATCTTCTCGATATCTCAAAGATCGAGGCGGGCGAGATGGACCTTGATTTCGCGGCCGTCGGTCTCAACGACGCCATTTCCGAAGCCGTGGCGCTGGTGCAACCGCAGGCGAACGGTCAGCGCGTCATTATCCGCACGGCGCTATCGCAGTCGGTTCCGAACGTCGTTGCCGATCTCCGCTCCATCAAGCAGATCGCGCTCAACATCCTGTCCAACGCAATCCGCTTTACGCCGCCGGGCGGCCAGATCGTTGTCTCGACGTCATATGAACCAAACGGAAGCGTCGTGCTGCGTGTCCGCGACACCGGCATCGGCATGACGCGTAGCGAACTCGACCAGGCAATGAAGCCGTTCCGGCAAGTTTCTGCCCATGCGCGCCATCGAGGCGACGGTACGGGTCTCGGCCTGCCGCTGACCAAGGCGATGGTCGATGCGAACCGGGCGACTTTCTCGATCAATTCGGCGCCCAACGAAGGCACGCTGGTGGAAATCACATTCCCGTCTCAGCGGGTGTTGGCAGGCTGAAACAAAAAAGGCAGCCGAAGAGGCTGCCTGAAATTTGGTGCTGTTCAACAAAGAGCTTAGTCGTACAACGTCATGTTTCGGGGGCCCGAAGGCGCCAAGCTGCATCGTTCATGCGCAGCCCCAAGTTGGTTTCACCTTTGACAAACCTTTCTTAACAAAAGGTATCCGAGCCAGCTTATCTCTCGCAGGTGAAAGCTTGCAGTTTCCGCCGCATTTTACGGAAACCTACACCCGCAGTTCTTCAATCCCGACAAAAAGGTCGAGGGCCTCGGGATTGGCCAGCGCCTCCTTGTTTTTCACCGGCCGGCCATGCACGACTTCGCGGACCGCGAGTTCGACGATCTTGCCGGATTTCGTGCGCGGAATATCGCGAACGGCGATGACCTTTGCCGGGACATGGCGGGGCGAAGCGCCGGTGCGAATGCGGGTCTTGATGGCTTTGACGAGGTCGTCCGTCAATGTGACTCCCGGCGAGAGACGAACGAAGAGCACCACGCGCACGTCATCATCCCACTCCTGGCCGATGCACAGCGCCTCGGCCACCTCTTCCATCTGCTCGACCTGATTGTAGATCTCGGCAGTACCGATACGCACCCCGCCGGGATTGAGCGTCGCGTCGGAACGGCCATGGATGACGAGGCCGCCATGCTCTGTCCATTCGGCGAAATCGCCGTGGCACCAGATATTGTCGAAGCGCTCGAAATAGGCGGCCTTGTATTTCGTACCGTCGGGATCGTTCCAGAAGCCGACCGGCATCGACGGGAAGGCCTTGGTGCAGACCAGTTCGCCCTTCTGCTGGCGGACCGGGTTGCCTTCGTCATCCCATACGTCGACGGCAAGGCCGAGGCCCGCGCCCTGGATTTCGCCGCGCCAGACCGGCTGCAGCGGATTGCCGAGTACAAAACAGGAGACGATGTCGGTGCCGCCCGAGATGGAGGCAAGCTGGATATCTTCCTTGATGCCCTCATAGACGAAGGTGAAGCCTTCAGGCGAAAGCGGCGAGCCGGTCGACATCATGAGACGCAGGCTCGAAAGATCGTGCGTGGTGCGCGGCGTCAAACCGCTCTTTCGCACCGCGTCGATATACTTGGCGGAGGTACCGAAGACCGCGAACTTTTCCGCTTGCGCATAGTCGAACAATACATTGCCATCAGGCGCGAAGGGCGAGCCGTCGAACAAACAGAGCGTCGCGCCGGCGGCAAGTCCGCTCACCAGCCAGTTCCACATCATCCAGCCGCATGTCGTGAAATAGAAGAGCTTTTCGCCGGGCTTGATGCCGCAATGCAGGCGCTGCTCCTTCAAATGCTGCAGCAGGGTGCCGCCAGCGGAATGAACGATGCATTTCGGCACACCCGTCGTGCCGGACGAGAAGAGAATGTAGAGCGGATGTGCAAAGGGCAGTTGGACGAACTCGACGGCCTTCGGCTGGTATGGCTCGATGAATTGTTCGAGCGTCTTTGCCTTCGGCGCATCGCTCGCGACTGCGTCGGCATCGCCGGCATAATGGACGATGACTGCCGGAGCGCCGAGGCTCTTAGCAACCGCACTGACCTTCGTCCTGACATCCTGCAGCTTGCCGCCATACCAATAGGCGTCGCAGGCAATAAAGAGTTTCGGGCCGATCTGTCCGAAACGATCGAGCACGCCCTGTTCGCCGAAATCGGGCGAGCAGGACGACCATATGGCACCGATCGAGGCGGCCGCCAGCATGCAGGCAACGGTCTCCGGCATGTTCGGCATCATCGCAGCGATGCGGTCCCCCTCCCCGATGCCGAGCGCGCGATAGGCCTGCTGCAGCCGTGAGACCAGCGCACGCAGCCGATCCCAAGACCAGCGGTCTTCTACCTTGTCCTCGCCGCGAAAGACGATGGCATCCGCCTCCCCCTCGCTCGACAGCAGATTTTCCGCGAAGTTCAATCTCGCATCGGGAAAGAAGCGGGCCTTGAGCATGAGATCGCCGTCGGTAAGCGTTCGCGCGCCTCGCTCCCCCTTCACCTCACAGAACGTCCAGATCGAGGTCCAGAATTTTTCCCGCTCGGCAATCGACCAGGCGTGAAGCTGCGAATAGGTTTCGAGGTTCAGGCCGAACTCGGCGTTGCAGCGCTGCATGAACGCGTACATCGGGCTTGCTTCGATCGATCCCCTCGAAGGTACCCAAAGCGGCACGGTATCGCTCATTCAATCTCCTCCCTCTTTCCCGCTATATACCATGCTGCATTGCATTATAAAGTGTGCATTGCATTGAGCGCCTCGTCGGGGGATTTGCATAGATCCGTCATTTCATATATCCGGCCAAATCTGCACTTAACGGGTAAGCAGCTCAAAAATACTGGCGAAACTTATGGGTACGTCAAGACAACCAAAATGGCGGCGAAAGATGGTACCCCTGTCCCGCTGGCTGCCGGGCGTTGCCCGTATCGCAACGAGCCTCGTGCTGATTGCTGCACTCATTTTCGTGGCGCTGCGCGTTGCCGCGCCTTACCTGGTTTCGACCGGGCTGGTGCGCACCGGCATTGAGAACCAGCTGTCGAAATGGACCGGGTACCATGCCGAAATCAAAGGCACGCCGGTTCTGGAATTCTGGCCGACGCCGCGCATAACGCTGAACGAGATCACCATCCGCCAGCCTAAGGGCCGCGGGGATAAGCTGCTCGGCACAATCGACAGCCTTTCAGCCGACTTCAGCCTTATCGACGCCATCCGAGGCAGCGCCAGCTTTCACGAATTTCACCTCCTACGCCCCAATCTTTCTCTCACTCGCGATCAACAGGGTCTGATCGACTGGACCTATGCGGGGCAGCTGGCGAAGGCGATTGCCAGAGCGCGGCAGGAAGGTGGTGCGGAAGTCCTCGACGAAAAGCATGACGCGCCGATAGGCACCATCACTGTCGAGGACGGTACGTTCAACGTCGCAGATCTTGCGAGCGGCAAGACCTACCATTTCGAGGACGTGAGCGCGGATGTCAGCTGGCCACGGCTTTCAAGCCCGATGACAGCGGTGCTGATCGCCAGGACGGGCGGCGAGGATTTGAAACTCGACTTCTCTTCCAGAAGCCCGCTGCTGGTCTTTGATGGCAAGGTTGCCGACATCAAGACTTCGCTCAACTCCAGCCTCATGACGGCGGAGTTCACCGGCCTTGGCAGCATAGCAAGTCTCGCCGGCGTATCCGGCAACATGGCGGTCAACGTTCCTGATGTGCCGGCGCTATTGACCTGGTCAGGCAAGTCCATCCCGGGGGTCGAGACCCTGAGATCGTTCTCGATCCAGGGTGACATCTTTTCGACCGGCAATGCCCTGCGTTTCAACAATGTCGCGCTTGGGCTCAACGGCGCAAACGCAACCGGCGTACTGGATGTTTCGCTACGGCCAAACCAGCGGTCAAGACTTGGCGGCACGTTGGCGTTCGATAGCGTAAATCTGCAGCCTTTCTTCGACGCGTTCGCCCTGCGCCTGGCCGCCGGTGAGGCTGGAGCGCCGGAAGACGGCGGTTCATTGCAGAACCTCGATGTCGACCTCAGGTTTTCCACCAAGGAAATGCAGCTTCCGCCTTTCCGGCTTGCCGATGTCGGCGCGAGCATCATCGTGTCCAGCAACGAAGCCAAATTCGATATTGGCGACAGCCAGTTCGAAGGCGGCGAGATGACGGCGCATCTGGAAGCGATGCGAGGCGACTTCGACGGCGGCGGCAAGCTGCAGATCTCCATCCGCGGCGCAGATTTCGCAGGGCTGATCGAGCGACTGCAATTGAAGGGCTCCTGGCCGCTTGCGACCGGGTCGCTCGACATTTCCTTGAAAACCGGCAAGCCGATCTGGACGGCGCGCGCCGCCGACGTGTCCGGGCAGTTGGCTTTCCATACCAACGCCGGGTCAATCCGTGGTCTCGATGTGGCAGCTATGCGGGGCCGGGCCACCCAGCAGCAGTTCTTTCCGCTCAGCGCCGTTTCCGGCGAGAATTTCAACTTCAACCAACTCGATATGACGGCAACCTTTGCAGGCGGATCAGCGGAGCTACGCGGCGTGAACATTCAAGGCCCCGACGAGACGCTGACGCTTTCGGGCATCATTCCATATGAATCCGATGGGCTGGCGCTGTCCGGCTCGCTACAGGCGACGGATGACACCAGAGCGGCGGAGTTTCCGCTTTTGCCGTTCTTCGTCGGAGGCTCGTGGCTGAACCCGGTGATTTCGCCGGTGCCGGTGATCAATCAGCAGGCGACCGGCAACTCCCCTTGATTCAGGCTGCGGCGGCGGCCGCGCGCTCGTCGCGCTCCCGCTGCACCTCGCGCCGCTTGGTGATGATCGAGGCGCCAATCACGCCAAACGCCACGAGGGCCATCAAGATCGTGCAAACCGCGTTGATTTCCGGCGTCACGCCGAGACGCACCTGACTATAGATCTTCATTGGCAAAGTGGTGGCACCGGGTCCCGACGTGAAGCTCGATGTGACGAGGTCGTCGATTGAAAGGATGAAGGCGAGAAGCCAACCCGAGAAGACAGCCGGTGCGATGATCGGGAGGGTGATCTCGAAGAAAGTACGGATGGGCGGGGCGCCGAGATCCATCGCCGCCTCCTCGATCGAACGGTCGAAGCTCAGCAGCCGCGACTGCACGACGACCGCAACGAAACTCATGGTGAACGTCGTATGCGCCAGCGTGATCGTCCAGAACCCGCGATCGAGACCGATCGCGACGAAGAGCAGGAGCATGGAGAGCCCGGTGATCACCTCGGGCATGACGAGAGGCGCGTAAACCATGCCGGAGAACAGGATGCGGCCGCGAAAGCGCGTGTAACGCACGAGCGCGATGGCTGCGAGCGTACCCAGAATCGTAGCGAGCGTCGCGGAAAGCACGCCGACCCGCACCGTCACCCAGGCGGCATCGAGCAAAGCCTGATTATACAGCAACTGGGTATACCATTTTGTCGAGAAGCCGCCCCAGACCGTGACAAGCTTTGATTCGTTGAACGAAAAGATCACGAGCAACACGATCGGCAGATAGAGGAAGGCGAAGCCGAGCGTAACCGAGACGATATTGAAGCGCGTCCATTTCAACATGGCTTACCTCCCCTGCTCGTCTGCTTTGGCCTGCGCATTCTGGAAGAACACGATGGGGATCACGAGGATCATAAGCAGGATCGTCGCGACGGCCGAAGAGACCGGCCAATCGCGGTTCGAATTGAACTCGTTCCAGAGCGTCTTGCCGATCATCAGCGTTTCGGATCCGCCGAGCAGGTCGGGGATGACGAATTCACCAACGGCCGGAATGAAGACGAGCATGCAGCCGGCAATAACTCCGGGAAGCGAAAGCGGAAATGTCACGCGCCAGAAGGCGGTGATCGGCGGGCAGCCGAGATCCTGTGCTGCCTCGATCAAGGTGCCATCCATTTTCTCAAGCGAGGAATAGAGCGGTAGCACCATGAACGGCAGGTAGGAGTAGACGATGCCGATATAGACCGCGATGTTGGTGTTCAGGATGATGAGCGGGCTATGGATGATGCCGGTGGCCAGCAGGAGCTGATTGAGCAGACCTTCAGGCTTGAGGATCGCGATCCAGGCATAGACGCGGATCAGAAAGCTCGTCCAGAACGGCAGGATGACCAGCATG
Organism: Rhizobium sp. SVR5-9E; assembly: GCF_056755095.1. Classification (NCBI taxonomy): domain Bacteria; kingdom Pseudomonadati; phylum Pseudomonadota; class Alphaproteobacteria; order Hyphomicrobiales; family Rhizobiaceae; genus Rhizobium; species Rhizobium sp. SVR5-9E. The sequence goes on from NZ_JBNDHS010000004.1 coordinate 60,321, forward strand.
AGAAGGGTCGGACGGATGCTGCGCGGCGCCTGCGCCATGCCATAGGCGATCGGGTAAGCGATGATCAGCGTCAGGAATGTCGAGATCGCGGCAATCACGACGCTCGATACGTAGGCGTTGAAATACAGCGGATCATCGATCAGGAAGCCGTAGTTTTCGAATGAAAACTCCGACACGTTGTCCCAGAAACCAGACCAGCCATCACTGAATGAAAAGACGGGGGTGTAGGGCGGCATGGCGATCGCCGTCGCCGACATCGAGATGCGGAACACGATGAAGAACGGCGCAAGGAAGAAGAGCAGCAGCCAGGCATAGGGAACGATGATCACTAGGCGGCTGTAAACGGCAGAACCGAGCTTGCCCATCGATCAATCCCTCAAAAGCACGCCGGCGTCTTCGGCGAAGGAGATCCAGACTTCCTGATCGTAGGTGAAAGGATCATCCACCGCGCGCTGGGCATTGAGCGAGGAAGCCTTCACGATCTCGCCATTCTTCAGCTTGATGTGGAAAACCGTCATGTCGCCGAGATAGCCGATATCCCACAGTTCGCCGGAGGCCGTATTGACCGAAGGGTTCGGCGGCGGATGACGGAGCACCTTGAGTTTTTCGGGACGGATCGCAAAGCCGGCGCTGCTGCCCTTGGCGGGCATGTCCGAAGCGGCCACCTTGATGGTAAAGCCGGCATCGACGGCGAGCTCGACATTCGTGCCATCGGCCGAGACAACCTTGCCGTCGAAGATATTCACGTCGCCGATGAAGTCGGCCACGAAACGGGAGTTCGGCGCCTCGTAGATCTCGGCAGGCGTTGCAACCTGGATGACCTTGCCGTGGCTCATGACGGCAATACGGTCCGCCATGGTCATTGCCTCTTCCTGATCGTGCGTCACCACGACGAAGGTCAGGCCGAGGTTCTGCTGCAGGTCCATGAGTTCGAACTGTGTTTCCTCACGCAGCTTCTTGTCGAGGGCGCCTAGCGGTTCGTCGAGCAGCAAAACCTTCGGGCGTTTGGCAAGCGAGCGGGCGAGCGCCACGCGCTGCCGTTGACCGCCGGAAAGCTGGTTCGGCCTTCGGGAGGCAAACTGTTCCAGCTTCACCATCTTCAGCATCTGCGCAACGCGCGCGGCAATCTCGTCCTTCGTCATGCCATCCTGGCGGAGGCCGAAGGCGACATTCTTCTCGACCGTCATATGGGGGAACAGCGCATAGGACTGGAACATCATGTTGACCGGCCGCTTGTAAGGCGGCGTTCCGGCCAAGTCCGTGCCGTCGAGGATCACCTCGCCGGAGGTCGGCTGCTCGAAGCCCGCCAGCATGCGCAGCAGCGTTGACTTGCCGCAGCCCGACGCGCCGAGGAGAGCGAAGAACTCACGGTGATAGATATTCAGCGAAAGGTCATCCACCGCGGTAAAATCGCCGAACTTCTTCGTTACGTTCTTGAAAGCAATAAAGGGCTTGGAAGCCGGATCGGCCCAAGGGGCGAAGGTGCGGCGAATATTGCCAAGTGACTTCATCTGGTTCCCCGAAGCATGATTTAAGTACCGGCCTTCCCTCACGGCCGGAGACCTCAAGAAAAGGCCCGGGCGTTACCGTCCGGGCCTGATTGCCTTTATTGGCCAGTAATGACCGTCGTCCACAGTCGTGTCACGACGCGCTGGGCCTTCGGATCGAGCGGCGGGACGGTGAAAAGCTTCGCCATGACTTCCGGCGGCGGATAGATCGCCGTATCGTCGATCACCTCCTTGTCGAGAAGCGGCTGCGACGCCTTGTTGCCGTTGGCGTAGAAGACGTAGTTGGATGCCTTGGCGGCGACTTCCGGTCGCATCATGTAGTTGATGAATTCATGCGCCTCTTCGACATGCGGAGCGTCCTTCGGGATACCAAAGACGTCGAAGAAGATTTGCGCGCCTTGGGTCGGGACGGAGTAGTCAAGCGTCACACCGTTCTTTGCTTCGGCAGCGCGGTCGCGTGCCTGGAAGACGTCGCCGGAATAGCCGAGCGCTATGCAGATATCGCCGTTGGCGAGCGCGTTGATATATTCCGACGAGTGGAATTTGCGGACATAGGGGCGGACGGCCATCAGTACGTCTTGCGCCTTCTTCAGGTCAGCCGAATCGGTACTGTTCGGATTCAAGCCGAGATAGGCGAGGACGGAGGGGACGACATCCGTCGGCGAATCCAGCATGTAGACGCCGCAATCCTTGAGTTTGGCAGCCTTGGCGGGATCGAAAAGCGCATCCCAGCCCGGCTTCTCGTCGGTGCCGAGGGCAGCCTTCACCTTGTCGACATTGTAGCCGATGCCGGTGGTGCCCCACATATAGTCGACGCTGTACTCATTGCCGGGATCGAAGGTGGCGACACCCTTCATCACGACGTCCCACATGTTCTTGAGATTCGGCAACTTCGACTTGTCGAGCTTCTGGTAGACACCGGCAGCGATCTGCCGCTGCATGAAGGAGACCGTCGGAACGACCACGTCGTAACCCGTGCCGCCCGCAAGCAGCTTGGCCTCAAGCGTCTCGTTGGAATCGAAGGTGTCGTAGACGACCTTGATGCCGGTTTCCTTGGTGAAATCGTCAAGAATGGAACTGTCGATATAGTCCGACCAGTTGTACACGTTGACGACGCGTTCCTGCGCAAAGGCCGGCGCCGCAATGACGGCGGATGCGACGGCTGCGGCTGCAAGCTTAGCGATTGTTGACCTCATGATCTCTCCTATCCGTTTCTTATTATAGGCACCGCGCCCGCGGATACCTTTTCCTCTGGATTTTTGCGTAGACTAGAAAGGATTTTACGAGGCGACAAGAGCAAAATACTGCCTAGTCTCAATGATTTCGCCGGCTACTGAAAATCGAAAGCACTAAACCCCGCTACCATTTCATCTAGCCCGAGCGGGCGAGTGACGGGTGGCTCGGCGCGCGCCAGACAGCCCCTCCGTTCACAGAGGCGACAGGCAGGCCCGATTGCAACCGTATGTGGCACGGCCGGGAGCGCCTGGCCATAGACAGTGCCGTCCCTGAACGCCAGGTCGCAACCGAGCAGAAGCGCGGTACGCCGAGGCCGTTCGCCGAAAGGTGCGTTCGGCCCCTCAAGAGTCCGGGATATGGTGAGGTATGCGGAGCCGTCCGGCATCTCCGCGGCTTCGGCCAGAATCTGCGCCGGCTGGAGAAAGGCGGAATGGATGTTGAGCTTCGGGCAGCCGCCGCCGAAACGCGCATGCGGAAAGCCGGCCGCACCGGCCCGCCGCAGCCGATGGCCCGCGGCATCGATTTCCATGAGAAAGAAGGGAATGCCGGCATTGGCCGGCTGCTGCAGCATCGTCAGCCGCGTCGCGACTTGCCCGAATGAACAGCCGAAACGTGCGCAGAGAACGTCGAGGTCGTAGCGCGACGCTTTCGCCGCGGAAAGAATAGCGCCGTAAGGCATCATCAGGGCAAGCGCGGCATAGCGCGCAAGCTCGAAGCGTGCGATGCGCTTGGCCTCTGGCGTTGACAGGCCGAGCGTTTCCAGTTCTCGCGAAATTGCGTCACCAAGCGCAAGTGTCGCGGCCTCGACGGCGATCTCCTGAAGCTGATCGCAAGCGGCAAGACGCTCCGATATGAAGAGCCGCATCGAATGCCGGTCAAAGCGGCGGCGCAAATCAGGCATCACATGCACCGGCAGGATGCGAACGCTGATGCCGCGCTCCTTCTGCAGCCAGTCCTTGAGTACCTGGGACAGCTCACCGGCCGACAGGGCAGTGCGGAAAGCCTCCGCCGCATCCTCAAGCGTGCCGAAGTAAGCGGAGCGGCGCTCCAAAACATCTCGCACCTCATCTGACGGCAGGCGCGCGCCTGCCGCCGGAGCCTGACCCTCTCCCGCCATCAGGACCGTCAGGTCCGAAAGACGCGAGGCCTGCTCGCGGTAGGCGCGATAGAGCTTGACGATCCCGCTTGCCGCGTTCGGCGCGGCATCGGCCAGTTCGACGAGTTCGTGATCGCCGGGAAGTTCGCCCGAAAGCAGAGGATCGGCGAACACTTCGCGCAACTGAGCGAGATTGGCTCCCGACTCGGCCTGCAGCTCCTCCAGATCGACCTTGTAGACCGATGCCAGCTTCAACAGCAGCTGGACCGTCAAGGGCCGCTGATTGCGCTCGATCAGGTTGAGATAGGACGGCGAAATCCCGAGCGCATCGGCCATCGCCGTCTGCGTGACGGCCAGCCCATTGCGTATCCGGCGGACCTTCGGCCCGGCAAATATCTTCCGCTCGACCACTCGGCGCCTCTCCGTCGACAGGAATTTACAAATATTTACAAATTTACAGAGCGAGCCTGTAAGATCCAAGCCAATCTAACCTCATTTATCTGCTGAAAATCAAGCTTCCTCTGGCTATTCGACGCCATTTTGTAAATTCTGTCACATGACACCATCAGGTTCTTCATCCAGAAGGAGGAAATCGTGACTGAATTTGACAAGCTGATCCGCAACGCCCCATCTGGCCGTTTCGACGGCATCGAGCGGCCCTACTCGCCCGAGGACGTGAAGAGGCTGCGGGGGTCAGTCGAACTGCGCTATTCGCTTGCCGAAATCGGGGCAAACCGCCTGTGGCAGCTCCTGCATGAGGACGAGTTCGTCAATGCGCTCGGTGCGCTTTCGGGCAATCAGGCGATGCAGATGGTGCGTGCCGGCCTGAAGGCGATCTACCTGTCCGGCTGGCAGGTCGCGGCCGACGCGAACACTGCTTCGGCGATGTATCCCGACCAGTCGCTCTATCCTGCCAATGCAGGACCGGAACTCGCCAAGCGGATCAACCGGACGCTCCAGCGCGCCGACCAGATCGAGACGTCGGAAGAGCGCGGGCTTTCTGTCGAGACATGGTTCGCGCCGATCGTTGCCGATGCTGAAGCCGGCTTCGGTGGACCGCTCAATGCTTTCGAGATCATGAAAGCCTATGTCGAGGCTGGCGCCGCCGGTGTCCATTTCGAGGATCAGCTGGCGTCGGAAAAGAAGTGCGGTCATCTCGGCGGCAAGGTTCTCATTCCGACCGCAGCACATATCCGCAACCTCAACGCTGCGCGGCTTGCGGCGGACGTCATGGGTGTTCCGACTCTCGTCATCGCCCGCACCGATGCGGAGGCCGCCAAGCTGCTGACCTCGGACATCGACGAGCGCGACCGTCCCTTCGTCGACCACGATGCTGGCCGCACCGTCGAAGGCTTTTACCAGGTCAGGAACGGGCTGGAACCCTGCATTGCCCGAGCTGTGGCCTATGCCCCCTATTGCGATCTCATCTGGTGCGAGACCTCCAAACCGGATCTGGAGCAGGCGCGGCGCTTTGCAGAAGGCGTGCACAATGCCTATCCCGGCAAGCTTCTTGCCTATAACTGCTCGCCATCCTTCAACTGGAAGAAGAACCTTGACGACGCGACGATCGCGAGGTTCCAGCGGGAGCTTGGCGCCATGGGCTACAAGTTCCAGTTCATCACGCTCGCCGGTTTTCATCAGCTGAACTTCGGCATGTACGAGCTGGCACGCGGCTACAAGGACCGGCAGATGTCGGCCTATTCGGAGCTGCAGCAGGCCGAGTTCGCCGCCGAGGCGCACGGCTATACTGCGACCAAGCATCAGCGCGAAGTCGGTACGGGCTATTTCGACGCCGTGTCGCTCGCGATCACCGGCGGCCGGTCCTCGACCACGGCGATGAAAGAATCGACAGAACATGCCCAGTTCAAACCCGCAGCCGAGTAGCCATACCGAAGGAGAAAAGACATGGCTTCCATCGCACGTGTCCGCGAAAGAGCGGAAGAACAGTCGTCCAGCATGAGCGCCGATCAGCAGGCCATGATCCGCATGCTCGCAAATGACCTGCACCGTCTGAACCATGCCGTCATGCAGGCAGTTGAGGCGGGGGTATCCGTCGAGCTCGTGCGCTCCGCCCGCCACCATGGCGGCAACGGCAATTGGGGCGATCTGCTGATCCCGGTTATCGTCGCCAACCGGACGTAAAATTCGAGATGGCGGCGCCTGCAGCGCCGCCATCTGCATCACTCGACGTAACTGTTCCCGTCCTAAGGGCAGCATAATAAGTATCCGCTCATTGGGGATCACGGATCCCCTCCGAAGCCATTGCTGCTGTTGTCATCGACCTAGCTGCGGGTGGCGCGTTTTCCCGCGAAAAGATCGGAGTAGCTTTTCAGCAGCTTCGTTATTCGGTCGGCCACCGTGCGGATTTCCGGGCGGTGTCGGTCCTCGTTGTTCATCACGATCCACTGCCCATGCCGCAGCTCTGTCAGTTCGCCGCCATGCCGCTGCAGATCTGTGTCGAGATCACCGACAAAACAAGGCAGGACCGCCTTCCCCGCGCCCGCACGAACGAGATCCGGGAGCGAACGAGGCCTATTGACCGTCGCCACTATGGATTCCGACGCATGACGGTAAGGCCAGCGAAGATAGGCGGAAATGGCGTCGCCCTCGGCTACCGCGATCCATCGGTTCTCCACCTCGCCGGCATTGCGCCGGACATAAACGGCATAGGCGACGTCGCCAAGGCGCCGCGCGGCAAGATTGGATTCGTCCGGTTCGAAAGCACGCATACCGATGTCGCTCTCGCGGTAGGCAAGATTTGCCCGCGTCTCGCCGATCGTCAGTGCGATGTGGAAACCATCGGCGGGCGTTCGGATCGCGGAGAAATTCTCGGTCAGCAGCCAGGCCACCCATGTACCGGCTGCGATCTTCACCGTCGTGCCGCCCTCGCCGGCCTGGCGCCAGGCATCCACTTTCCGCGCGGCCGCCTCCATCTCCTGAAGGTGATCGACGAGCATCTGGCCATCGGCTGTCAGGCGGTAGCCGGTCTGACTGCGACCGAAGAGCGTCCGCCCCGTTTCCTGCTCCAGTTCAAGCATGCGCCGGCCGATGGTAGCAGGGCTCAGACCGCTTGCCGAACTTGCTCCGGTCAGCCCCCCAAGGCGAGCGACCTCCAGAAAAAGCTGATAGGAATCCCATGGAGTGTTTTTCATTGGTGAAAAACATAATCGGATTTTAGTTGTTTATGAAGCGATTTTTGGTGTGTAGTTGAAGGGATGTCTTGAACGGAGGACATCACATGATCGACCAGATCACCGTCGCAAATCTCCTCGCGGCCTCACACGGCCTGCCAATCCACCGGCGCGCACGAAGCGAGAACGATTTCTACGAAGAGTTTGGAAACTCGCTTGTCGCGCGCTTTGCTGCGTGGCTCGCAAGGATCGGCCCAAAAGAGAAAGAGAACCGCGCGTCGCCGGCGCGATCCTCCACCATTACCTCAAGCTGCGAGCCCAGTCAGGCCGCCTGCCTCATCCGGCCCTGAGCCTGTCGCGATCCTTCGATCCTAAACTGATGCAATAGGCTCATCAGCAGATCGGCCTCGTCGGCGAGCTGGCGGCTGGCCTGGGTTGTCTCCTCGACCATCGAGGCATTCTTCTGCGTCATCTGATCCATAGCGTTGACGGAACCATTGACCTCCTGCAGCGCTGCAGACTGATCCTGGCTTGCGGTGGCGATCGTCTCGACATGCTTGCTGATCGCGATAATCTCTTGGCTGATCGAAGCGAGCACGCTGCCTGTCTTCTGCACCAGCGCCGAGCCCGCCGTGACCTCCTGGCTGGATTTCTCGATCAGGCCCTTAATCTCCCGCGCGGCCTCGGCCGAGCGCTGCGCCAGTTCGCGGACTTCCTGAGCTACCACCGCGAAGCCCTTGCCTGCCTCTCCGGCGCGCGCGGCTTCAATACCGGCGTTAAGCGCCAGAAGATTCGTCTGAAAGGCAATGTCATCGATGACTTCGATGATCTGCTCGATCTGCTGCGAAGCCTGCTCGATGCGGCCCATGGCGGCAACGGCATCGCTGACGACGGCGCCGGAGCTGTCCGCCGTCTTCTTCGTCACGGCAACGGCATTGTTTGCTTCGCGGGCACGCTCAGCGGACGAACGTACGGTCACGGTGATCTCTTCGACGGCAGCGGCGGTTTCTTCCAGGCTCGCCGCCTGTGCTTCCGTGCGCTTGGAAAGCTCGCCGGCGGAGGTCAGCATCGCACCGCTGTTGCGCTGGATGGCATTGGCGTTATCGCGAATTTGAACCAGGGTATCCTGCAGGCGGACGAGCGACGCGTTGAAATCGACGCGAAGCTGTTCGAGCCGGCCGACAAAAGGCGTCTCGATCGTCTGCGAGACATCCCCCCGGGCGAGACGTCCGAGGCCCGCTGCGAGCTGGTTGACCGCAAAGTCGATCTGACCGTCGAGCGAACGCTTATCGGCGTCGTTGCGGGCACGCTCAGCTTCGCTCAGCGCCCGTTGTTCGGCAGCCTGGGTCTCGAGCTCCTGCCGGGCCCTGGCGCTATCGCGGAAAGCTTCCAGCGCGCGGCCGATCTCGCCGAATTCGTTCTTCTTCTCAACGCAGGGTATCGTGCCGTCGAGCTTACCTGCGGAGATCGCGTGAACGGTGTTCGTTAGCCCAAGCAGCGGCTTGACGGACGATCGGATCGCGAAGAAGGCCAGCACGCCGACAAGCAACATCACCGCAGCGCCCACTCCGACGACCAGAGCCTGCAGATGATTGAGCCGGGCGTAATAGACTTCCATCGGAATGCCGATGAAGAGGATACCGACATTGGCGCCCGCCGCACTCCTGACCGGGAAGTAACCGGTCATGAAATTGCGGCCGAAGAGCTGTGCCGGGCCGTAGTAGGTTTTCCCCTGGGAAAGAACCGGTTGCGCCGGGTGATCGGCGGCAAGCTTGGTCCCGACGGCGCGGCTGCCGTCTTCCTTCTTCACGTTGGTCGAAACGCGGACATAGTCCGTGCCTTGCTTCTGAAAAATCGTGGCGACGCCTGCGATCGACTGGGCCGTGCGATCGACCAGAGCATGATCCTTGAGTTCGGGAATGGCATCTTCCGTGACCGAGAAGAGTTCATCGTCCCTCACGCCGATAGCCGCGCCCGCGTCCGCTGCGCCATAGAGTACGGCCATCGTGCGGCTCGCTCCCTTGGCATCCGAGACGGCGCTCTCCATGACGTAACGGCTGAGATTGTAGTAGGTGACGGCGACGATCGCCGCGGTGCTGCCGGCAAGCAATGCGAGCGTGATCGCAACTACCTGACGCACGATGGACGTCGAAAAGAAACGCGGCATAAAAATCTCCCGCCATGAACTCCCTCAAATTTAAGGGAAAAGCGTTAAGGAAAATTTTCCTTAACGGGGATCGCTTGCATATCAAAGGCAGCATCCTTCGGCGGTCGCCGAGACTGTTCCCTCAACGGGGCCGATCATACGCAAAACAAAAGCGGCCCCGAGACGGAGCCGCTTTCGACTGGCTTGATTAGGCGGTTCACGCCGCGCGGTACATCGCTGTCTCGGCGATGCCTTCGCCGTCGATCTTGAACTGCTGCACGAGGTGGAGAAGCGCATCCGCCTGGCTGGCAAGTTCGCGGCTTGCTGCCGTCGTTTCTTCGACCATCGCGGCATTCTGCTGGGTCATTTGATCCATCTGATTGACAGTCGAATTTACCTCCTGCAATGCGCTCGACTGGTCGTGGCTTGCGCGGGCGATCACCTCGACATGCTGGCTGATGGTGACGATCTGCTCGCTGATCTTTGCGAGGACCGTGCCGGTTTCCTGAACCGAGTGCGAACCGGAGCTGACTTCGGTCGTCGACTTGTTGATCAAGCCCTTGATCTCCTGGGCAGCAGCGGCGGAGCGCTGGGCGAGTTCACGGACTTCCATGGCGACGACTGCAAAGCCCTTGCCCGCTTCGCCGGCTCGCGCGGCTTCGATACCGGCGTTCAGCGCCAGAAGGTTGGTCTGGAAGGCGATCTCGTCGATGACGCCGATGATCTGCTCGATCTGGCGGGAGGCTTCCTCGATGCGGCCCATGGCGTCGATCGCCTTGCTGACGACGGTGGCCGAGTCATCGGCGCTGCGTTTTGCCTGGCGGACGATCTGGTCGGCATCCTTAGCCCGTTCCGCGGAAGAGCGGACCGTAACGGTGATCTCATCGACAGCCGCAGCCGTTTCTTCGAGCGAAGCGGCTTGCTGTTCCGTGCGCCTGGCAAGATCTTCGGCCGACTGGGCCATCTGGTTGCCGTTGCCCTGGATCATTTCGACGTTGTCGCGGATCTGGCTCATGGTCGCCTGGAGGCGCAGCATCGAGCCGTTGAAGTCTTCGCGTAGCTGTTCGAGACGGCCGATGAAGGGCGTGTCGATCGTCGTCGAGATATCGCCCTGCGACATGCGCTCGAGACCGGCGGCGAGTTCGTTGACCGCGAATTCTATCTGGCGGTCCATCTCGCGCTTTTCGGCATCGTTGCGCTGGCGCTCGTGTTCGGCGGCCTGACGCTCTTCGTCGCTCTGCTCTTCGATGCGGATCTTGGAGATCGCATTTTCCTTGAAGATGCCGAGGGCGCGCGCCATGTCGCCGATTTCGTCATGGCGCTGCTCGCCGGAGATATTCGTGTCCAGCGCACCATCGGCGATGCGGCGCATTGCGGCAGTGATCTGGCCGATTGGGCGCTGCAGCGTCAGCACCAGCGCAATGCCGCCGATGATGGAAAGCAGAATCCCGAGCCCGGTCGTGAGAACCGAGATACTGTTTGCCTGAGTGCGCTCCGTACCGGCCGTCTGCTTCTGAAGCTCGGCGAAATCGGTAAGCTTCATCCAGATATCGTCGAGTTCCTGGCGTGCTGCCGCATAAGCGCCGACACGCTGGCTGATTGTATCGACGATCTTCGTGCCGCTCGAAGAAATGTTGGCGAGCTCAGGCTTGATCGCCCCGGAGATGCCCTCGGCGAAACCCATCCCTTTGGCGCTGGCCGCCAGAACTTCAATGTCCTTGTCCAGGCCGTCGATCGCCTGCTGCAGCGCTACCAGATTGTCCTTGCTGGAATTCCCGAGGAAATCGGAAAGGGCGATCTGCAGCGCATAGACGGCGTTTTCCAGCGTGCGGGTGTCTTCGAGAACCGAGTTAGCCTGAGCGATACGTCCGTCGAGCTCGGCAAACTGCTGCGTGGCATCACGCATCTTCTGCGTTGCCGTCAGCTGCGTATAGGTGGAGGTCTGGCGGAAGCGGGAGACCAGACGGTTGAGGTCCGCGACTGTTTCGTCGGTCGGCGCAGCCGTCTCGGAAAGCGTCTTTATATCCTTGATCGTCGAAGCGATGGTATCGACCACGCTCTTCTGGCTGCCCGGCACGGAAATAGAGATGAGGCGCTGGGCATCCGTCATGCCCGGTAGCTGCTTCTTGATGTAGTCGATCTTGTCCTGTGTCGTTGCCGCCTTGTTGAAATCGGTGGCGATGCCGCCGAGGAAATCACCCCCCTTGAGAAGATGATCGGCGGTGCGGAGAATGGTCGTCGCCGCAGTCTCATCACGCCGGACTTTCGTCTGAAGCTCCTCAGCTTGATAGGAAACCATGAAGCGGGTGTTGACCAGGTTCTTTTGCGACTTGTCGATGGCCTTATGGAGGGCGACTTCCTGTTCGTGAAGAGCCCAGAGTTTGCCGACGACATCGGACACATCCTTCGTGCGCCGCGCAGCTTCCGCGAGGCTTTCACGACCGGAAGCATCTTCGCCGATCTGCGCGAGCGTCGCGTCCAGCACGCCCTCTTGTGTCTGGAGGTCGGCAAGCAGCTTGTCGCGCGACTTCTCATTTGCCGTGCGCAGGAAGTCGTCCATCGAACCGTAGAGATCCTTGAATCCGCTCAGCGACTGCAGAACGCTGTTCGATATCTCCATGCGCCCTTGCAGAAGTCCCGACGCGTAAAGGCCAGTCAGGCCAACCGCGGAAATGCTGATCACAAAGGGCAGAACGAAGATAAGTACCTTGGTCTTGATCTTGAAGCGCGAAAGGATCTTGTCAATAAACATGTCGGTTCCGGCCTTCCATACACACTCCTCCCGCAGGCCTGACGACAGCGCCTGCCGAGTGCATCTCGAGCTGATTTCTTGTGGACTCTGGGAACCCGACGGATCAGGCGGCAGTCATTGCCAATACGCTTCCGTAAGAAGGAAACGCCCAATATTCATCGGCAATTCTGACCGAACATCTATTAATATTCGGATAAGCGCTTAAGGCGGGATCAGGTATGCCGCGGGCAAGCATAAATAAGCACTGCGGCAGGCAAACGCTCTTCGTGAAATAGGATGGAAGAGATCAGATCGCGTGAGAGATCAGAAATGCGATCACGGCTGCGGTTGCGCCGGTCGCGAGCATCAGAAAGCGGAGGGTGACGAGCTTTGTATCAGGCTTGGCCTGAGCGATTGCAATGGCGCGGGCGCGTCGTGTGTTCCTGTTCATGCGAGAACCTCACTTCCTTCATAACTCAACAATCCACTAAAATGGCTTGCCGGTAAAGCTTAATTTAGGAAGCTCTTTCCAAACCACCATTGGGACACGATGGCGCACCCTTCTTAAGAAGTCTTGAATCTCTTTCTCCAGATTCGTGCCTATCTATAAGGATTCGCCAGCGGCAAAGCCCGAAGCCCAGGCCCACTGGAAGTTATAGCCGCCAAGCCATCCGGTGACGTCGACGCATTCGCCGATGAAATAGAGGCCGGGCACGCCCTTCGCCTGCATCGTCCGGGAATCGAGCCCAGAAGTATCGATGCCTCCAAGCGTCACTTCGGCCGTGCGATAGCCTTCCGAGCCGGACGGCTTGATCTTCCAGTTCTGCACGGCATCGCAAAGGCGGGCGAGTGCCTTGTCGGCAAGGTCGGCCATCTTGCCCGAGATGCCTTCCCGCTCCGTCACATATTGTGCCAGCCGTTTCGGCAGGATTTCGCCGAGTGCCGTCTGTGCCGACTGGCGGCCGTTCTCCTGCTTGGCTTTCTTCAGATGCAGCAGCAGATCCACATCAGGCTCGATATGGACGGCGATCTCGTCTCCCTCGCGCCAATAGGACGAGATCTGGAGGATTGCCGGTCCGCTGAGGCCGCGGTGGGTAAAGAGCAGCGCCTCGCGAAAGCCGGTTTTTCCATGCCGGATTTCGGAAGGTGCCGAGATGCCCGAAAGCGCAGCAATGCTTTCCAGCAAGATCGGATCGAGGGTCAGCGGCACGAGGCTCGGGCGGGTTTCGACAAGACCCAGCCCGAATTGCTCGGCGATGCGGTAGGCAAAACCCGTCGCGCCCATCTTCGGAACCGATTTGCCGCCGGTCGCCACGACGAGCGCGGCGCATTCATGTTCGCCATCGGAGGTCCGGATCCGAAAACCGTCACCGCTTTTTTCGACAGCCTGTATCTCAGTCTGCAGTTGCAGCTCAGCACCCGCAGCTCTCATCTCGTCGAGCAGCATCCGGATGATGTCCTTGGCGCTATCATCGCAAAAGAGCTGGCCGAGCGTCTTTTCGTGCCAGGAGATTCCGTGCCGATCGACCATGGCGATGAACTCGGCCGGGCTGAAGCGTGCGAGTGCGGATTTGCAGAAGTGCGGGTTCGCCGAAAGGAAGTTCTTCGGGCCGGCGTTGACATTGGTAAAGTTGCAGCGCCCGCCGCCCGAGATCCGGATCTTCTCGCCCGGCGCCTTCGCGTGATCGAGCACGACGACCGAGCGGCCGCGTTGCCCGGCGCGGATGGCGCACATCATTCCGGCGGCGCCCGCGCCTATCACGATCACGTCGCTCTTGCGTCTCAAACCCATTTTCCTCTGCGAAGGCGCCTTCTTTTTCCATCAGACGGCGAAAGTCAACGCCACCTCTCGCCAATTGCCAAACTCCGGTTATGATGGCCTTTCGATCAACGCGAACATGTGTGTCATGTCACCAAAAAAGACGACGCTGAAGCCTGCCAGAAACGTGCCTGCCTCCACGAAAATTCCTCCGGATCCCGGATCTTCGCGCGGTGTGGCAAACTGGAAGGAAGCGGCGCAGTGGCTTCGCGCACGTGGTATCGAGGACATCGAATGCATCACCCCGGACCTCGCCGGAGTTCCGCGCGGCAAGATGATGCCGACCTCGAAATTTACCTCGAATACGTCGCTCGCCTTACCCTCGGCGATCTACCGGCACACAATCTCCGGTGAATATCCGGAGGAGACCGAAAGCTTCCGTTACGAGCCGCGCGACAGCGACCTCAAGTTGATGCCTGATCTTTCGACGCTCTCCGTGGTTCCATGGGAGACAGATCCGACGGCGCAGGTGATCTGCGATATCGTCAATTCGGAAGGCGAGGAAGTTCCCTATACGCCGCGCAACCTCCTCAAGCGGATCATGGGGCTATATGCGGAACGCGGCTGGAAGCCGGTCGTCGCACCAGAGATCGAATTCTATCTGGTCGCCAACAACGATGACCCCGATTATCCGCTGCGGCCGCCGAAAGGCCGTTCCGGCCGCTCCATCCTCGGCGGTCAGGGCTACTCGATCGCCGGCATCAACGAATTCGACGAACTGATCGACGATATCTATCACTTCTCCGAGAAGCAGGGCCTCGAGATCGACACGCTGATCCATGAAGAAGGCCCGGCGCAGCTTGAGATCAACCTGCGCCACGGCAACCCGATCGAGCTTGCCGACCAGGTCTTCATGTTCAAGCGCACCATCCGTGAGGCTGCGTTGAAGCACGATATCTACGCGACGTTCATGGCGAAGCCGATGCAGGGCCAGCCAGGCTCGGCGATGCATATCCATCAGTCGGTCGTCAATATCGAGACCGGCAAGAACGTATTTTCCAATCCCGACGGATCGGCTTCGAAACAATTCTTCCACTTCATCGGCGGCATGCAGAAATACGTGCCGAGCGCACTTGTGATGCTGGCGCCCTACGTCAATTCCTACCGGCGCCTTGCACCGAACATGTCCTGCCCGGTCAACAACGCCTGGGGCTACGACAACCGCACGACGGCATTCCGCGTTCCGGTTTCCGATCCGCAGGCGCGACGCGTGGAAAACCGTCTGCCGAGTTCCGATGCGAACCCATATCTGGCGCTCGCCGCCTCACTGGCTTCGGGCCTCCTCGGCATCATGAAGGAGATCGAGCCCACGGCACCGACCGAAGACGCGGCCAACGAGGGGTCTATCGACCTTCCCAGGGGCCTGCTCGAGGCCGTGGCTCTGCTGGAAGACGAGCCGGCATTCGAGGAGGTGTTCGGCGAGGAATTCATCGGCCTCTATGCTGGCGTGAAGCGAGGCGAATTCGAGACCTTCATGCAGGTGATCAGCCCCTGGGAACGCGAATTCCTGCTGCTCAACGTATGAGGAGGCCCGCCTCATGACGGTGCAAGAGAACTGGCAGAGCCCAATCGCGCCCGGCGTTTCCTGGTATCAGGCAACGGTGGGCGAGCGGCCGACCTATCCCGAGCTCGATGGGTCGAAGACATGCGACGTCGCCATCGTCGGCGGCGGCTATACCGGTTTGCAGGCGGCTTACAACCTGGCAAGAGCCGGCGTTTCGGTTGTACTGATCGATGCCTGCCGCTTCGGCGACGGGGCATCCGGCCGCAACGGCGGACAGCTTGGCACCGGCCAGCGCGCGTGGCCGGAGGAACTTGAAGAGAAGATCGGTCACGAGCGTTCCAAGGCGCTCTTCGACCTTGCCGAAGCCGCCAAGAGACATCTCCTCGACTTCGCGAACGAGCATCAGATCGATATCGAGTTCATGCCGGGCCAGATGAATGTCTCGCATAAGGCGAGCTACAAGCGTTTCTATTCCGAGAACGCGGAAATCGCCGCCCTGCGTTACGACTATCCGCATCTGCGTTTCATGGATGCGGAGGAGACGCAGGAGCGTCTCGGCTCGAAGCGCTACTACTGCGGCGTGCGCGATACGGGCACCGGTCATATTCATCCGCTGAAATTGTTGATCGGGCTGGCGCGCGTTGCGGCCAATGCCGGGGCTGAGCTTTTCGAAATGACCAAGGCGACGGCCATCCGTCAAGGCAGCGGCAAGGTGACGATCGAAACGCCGAGAGGCCTGATCAACGCCGACCGTGCGCTGATCGCATGCAACGGCTATATCGGCAATCTGGAGCCGGTGACGGCAAGCCATGTCATGCCGATCCGCTCCTTCATCGGCGCTACCGTGCCGCTTGACCAATATCCAGCCGTGCTTCCCGGCGGCGAGGCCGTCGCGGACTCGCGTTTCGTCGTGCGCTATTTCCGAAAATCGAGGGACGGAAGGCTGCTCTTCGGAGGCCGCGAGGCGTACACCTCAGACAACCCGCGCGATATCAGCAAACATATCCGGCGCCAGATCGCCGAGATCTACCCAGCTCTCGAGGAGATCGAAATCACTCATGCCTGGGGCGGTTCCGTCGGCATAACGATGCCGCGCCAGCCCTTTGTGCGCGAAGTCATGCCGGGCGTTACCTCGATCGGCGGTTATTCGGGCCATGGAGTGATGTTGTCAAATTACTGCGGCAAACTTTATGCAGAAACAGTACTGGGAAAGTCGGCCGATCTCGAGCTCTTCAAGTCACTCGATATCCCGGCGTTCCCCGGGGGTGCGACAATGCGCGCACCACTGCTGTTCCTGGCTTTGTCATGGTTTGCGCTACGGGATAAGTTTTAACGCGATTGCGGGATTTCCTCGTTGGGCAATTCGCTCTAAAACCGGGAGCCGACAAATTCATCGCATCGAACGCTGGCTTTTTTAAATCGATTAGATTAAAAGGCCGCAACCAGCCTGATTGAGAGAAAAGCTCATGAGCAGCCAGATCATTCCCGTTGAACCCTTCGACTGCGTCGTCTTCGGCGGCAGCGGCGACCTTGCCGAGCGCAAGCTCCTTCCTGCCCTTTATCATCGCCAGATTGAGGCTCAGTTCACCGAGCCGACACGCATTATCGGCGCTTCGCGCAGCCCGCTTTCCAATGACGAATACCGGAAGTTCGCGCAGGATGCCCTCAAGGAGCATCTCAAAAAGGGCGAATATAACGAGGAAGAGGTCGAAAAATTCTGCCGGCGCCTCCACTACGTTCCCGTCGATGCACGGTCGGACGCCGGGTGGGATCAGCTCAAGAAGCTGCTCGATGAAGGCAAGGATCGCGACCGCGCTTTCTATCTCGCCGTCGCGCCGGCGATCTTTGGCGACATCTCGCAGAAGCTTGCCGAGCACAAGCTGATCACGAAGGCGTCGCGTATCGTCGTCGAAAAGCCCATCGGCCGTGATCTTTCCTCGGCACGGTTGCTGAACGACACAATCGGCCGCGTCTTCAAGGAAGAGCAGATCTTCCGCATCGACCATTATCTCGGCAAGGAAACGGTGCAGAACCTGATGGCGCTGCGCTTTGCAAACGCCCTTTACGAGCCGCTGTGGAACGCCAATTACATCGATCACGTGCAGATCACCGTTGCCGAGGCTGTCGGCCTCGAGGGCCGCGCCGGTTACTACGACACCGCCGGCGCATTGCGTGACATGGTGCAAAACCACATTCTGCAGCTTCTCTGCCTCACCGCCATGGAAGTTCCGGGATCGATGGATTCCGAAGCGGTTCGCGACGAGAAGCTGAAGGTGCTGCGCGCCCTGAAGCCGATCGATGCCTCCAACGTCGAACAGGTGACCGTTCGCGGGCAATACCGCGCCGGGGCTTCCGGCAGCGGCCCTGTCAAGGGCTACCTCGAAGAGCTTGAGGGCGGCGTATCCAACACCGAAACCTTCGTTTCCATCAAGGCCGAGATCAACAACTGGCGCTGGGCAGGCGTTCCGTTCTTCATCCGCACCGGCAAGCGGCTCGCTGGCCGCGTGTCGGAAATCGTCATCACGTTCAAGCCGATCCCGCACGCAATCTTTGATCAGGCGGCCGGACGCATCAGCCAGAACCAGCTCATCATCCGGCTGCAGCCGGATGAGGGCGTCAAGCAGTCGCTGATGATCAAGGACCCTGGCCCAGGCGGCATGCGCCTGCGCAACGTCTCTCTGGACATGAGCTTTGCGGAAGCGTTCCATGTGCGCAATCCGGACGCCTACGAGCGCCTGCTGATGGACGTTATCCGCTCCAACCAGACACTCTTCATGCGCCGCGACGAGGTCGAGGCCGCTTGGCAGTGGGTCGATCCGATTCTCAAGGGTTGGGAAACGACCGGCCAGCTCGTTCAGGGCTACACCGCTGGCACCTGGGGCCCGAGCCAAGCCATTGCGCTTATCGAGCGTGACGGCCGCACCTGGCACGACAACATTTAGGAGCACTAGCGATGGCCGCGACCATGCATGCTTTTGCCAATGCCGCAGATCTTGCCCGCAGCCTTGCGGACAAGGTGGTGGAGAGGCTTTCGGCCGCGATCGCCGCGCGCGGTGCGGCGAGCATTGCCGTGTCCGGCGGCTCGACGCCGAAGGCGTTCTTTCAGGAGCTGTCTACCCGCGATCTCGACTGGGGCAAGGTGACGGCGACGCTTGTCGACGAGCGCTTGGTCCCAGCCGACAATGATCGTTCGAACCACCTTCTGGTCGCGGACAATCTGCTGCAGAACAAGGCGAAAGCGGCGCGCTTCGTGCCGCTCTACCAGAAGGCGGGCTCCGCCGAAGAGGCGGCGAAGCTTGCGACTGTCGAGACGAAAGCGATCGGCAATCCGTTCGACGTGGTGATCCTCGGCATGGGTGGCGACGGCCACACCGCATCGTTCTTTCCCGGCGGCAACAACCTTGCCGTGGCGCTCGATCCGGCGACGCCGCGTGGCCTCATTTCCATGGAGGCGGAGGGTGCCGGCGAGCCTCGGCTGACCTTCACCTTCTCCAGCCTCCAGGATGCCGGGCTCCTGGTGCTCCATATCGAAGGCAACGGCAAGAAGGACGCCCTGACGAAAGCCGAAGGGGCCGGAGACGAGTCGGAGATGCCAATTCGCGCCGTTCTGCGGCGGGCAGTGACGCCGGTCGATATCTACTGGGCTCCGTAAGACCAAGCCTCCGGGCCGAGCCGCGAACGTACAATTTGAACAGCAACCAAGGCAGGATAACTCCCATGTCCGCTAACGCACGCATATCTGCGATCACGTCCCGCATTGTCGAGAGATCGAAACCGACACGCGAGCGATATCTCGAGCGCCTGCATGCCGCGGCTTCCAAGGGCGTCCAGCGCTCGATCCTTGGCTGCGCCAACCTTGCCCACGGCTTTGCGGTCTGTTCCCCCGCCGAGAAGGATGCGCTGGCGGGTGAGCGCGTGCCCAACCTCGGCATCATCACCGCCTATAACGACATGCTTTCGGCCCACCAGCCGTTCGAAACCTATCCAGCGATTATCCGCGAAGCCGCCGCCGAAGCGGGCGGCATTGCCCAGGTCGCCGGCGGCGTTCCGGCCATGTGCGACGGCGTCACGCAGGGCCAGCCGGGCATGGAGCTCTCGCTGTTTTCCCGTGATCTGATCGCCATGTCTGCCGGCGTCGGTCTCTCGCACAACATGTTCGATGCCGCGCTCTTCCTTGGCGTGTGCGACAAGATCGTGCCCGGCCTCGTCATCGCCGCGCTCTCCTTTGGGCACCTGCCATCGATTTTCGTTCCGGCGGGGCCGATGACGAGCGGGCTGCCGAACGATGAGAAATCGCGCGTTCGCCAGCTTTATGCAGAAGGCAAGGTCGGCCGCGCCGAGCTGCTGGAGGCCGAGTCCAAGTCCTATCACGGCCCCGGCACCTGCACCTTCTACGGCACCGCCAACTCCAACCAGATGCTGATGGAGATCATGGGCTTTCATCTGCCCGGTTCTTCCTTCGTCAATCCCGGCACGCCTTTGCGCGAAGCGCTGACGCGCGAGGCCGCCAAACGCGCTCTGGCGATCACCGCACTCGGCAACCAATTCACGCCGGCCGGCGAGATGATCGATGAACGCTCCATCGTCAACGGCGTCGTCGGCCTGCATGCGACGGGCGGCTCCACGAACCACACGCTGCATCTCGTCGCGATGGCGCGCGCCGCTGGCATCCAGCTCAGCTGGCAGGACATTGCCGAACTCTCCGAAGAAATCCCCCTGCTCGCCCGCGTCTACCCGAACGGCTTGGCGGACGTGAACCATTTCCACGCCGCAGGCGGCATGGGCTTCCTCATCAAGGAACTGCTGAAAAAAGGCATGCTGCACGACGACGTGCGCACAGTCGTCGGCCAGGGGCTTCAGGCCTACACGATCGACGCACGCCTGGGACACAACGGCACTGTCGTCCGCGAGCCCGCGCCGGAAAAGAGCCACGATTCCAAGGTGCTTGCCAGCATCGAAACGCCCTTCCAGGCGAATGGCGGCCTGAAGATGCTGCGCGGCAATCTCGGCAAGGCGGTCATCAAGATTTCTGCAGTAAAGCCGGACCGCCATATCATCGAGGCGCCCGCCATCGTCTTCCACAGCCAGCAGGAGCTGCAGGACGCCTTCAAGGAGGGCAAGCTGAACCGTGATTTCATGGCGGTCGTGCGCTTCCAGGGACCGAAGGCGAACGGCATGCCGGAACTGCACAAGCTGACACCGCCGCTCGGCGTGTTGCAGGACCGCGGTTTCCACGTTGCGCTCCTCACCGACGGGCGCATGTCCGGTGCTTCGGGCAAGGTTCCGGCCGCGATCCACGTCACGCCGGAAGCTGTCGAAGGCGGGCCGATCGCCCGTATTCAGGACGGCGACATCATCCGCCTCGATGCTGTCCGCGGCACGCTGGAAGTCCTCGTCGACGCAGCCACCATGGCGGAGCGTGAGCCGGTGACGGCCGATCTGTCCGACAACGAATTCGGCATGGGCCGCGAGCTCTTCGCCCCGTTCCGCCGGGCCGTCGGCGCCTCGGACCACGGTGCGACCGTCCTCTTCCACTGAAGAAAAAGCCCGCGACGCAATCGCGGGCTTTTTCAAGTGCAATGTGCTCCGATCAGCCGCGAACGTCGAGAACGTAATCGCGATGGGCCGGATGCGTGCTGTAGACGAATATCTTGTTCATCTCCTTCTGCGTCAGCATGCGCAGGAACCGCACTTCGATGGTGTTGTTGGCGTTTACCCGCATCAGCATGCAGCCGACTTTTGTGATGCGCGCATCCGGAATATCCAGATAAAACTGCTTTGGCAGATTGAACTGCGTCAGGAGGGCGAGCGTTGCGCTGCTCATCGAGATTCGGACGATATCGCAGCGGCGGGATGCCATGTGCATGACACCCTTTTCGGTATATTCGATGCGCGCTGCGTTCATCGTATCCTCCATTCTAAACCGCTGTTCGCGGTCGTACATGAAGGATTCTTCCTTGTTTAGAAAATGCCCTGGCGGCAATGGATTGGATGCACCCACAACCTTAATTCCCCTTAAAAAACGACAGGGAAAAACCTAGCATCGGTTGCTTAACAGAAGGTGATGATCGCATCCCTCAAGGCAGAAAGGAGCAGTCCGGCAATGTAGTCCTACTTTCTGTAAGTGTACCCCTCCGCATCGAAAAGATGCAGTTTCGACCGATCGGCGGCGAACCTCATCTTCTGACCTTTCTTTATGCCGGTTATTCCCGGAATCTTGACGATGATCGGCTCGCCCGGCACCAGCCCCTCGATATAAAGCAACGTCACTTCGCCGAGCGCCTCAACGAGCGCAACCTCGCCCTCGAAAAGGTAATCATCGCCATCGGCGACCTGGAGGTCTTCCGGGCGGACTCCGAAACTTGCTCTTTTGTCCTTCTCTGATCCGGCCGTCGGAATATCAAGCGTGACGGACTTGCCGCCGGTCAGCGTGACCCTCGTCGCGGCGCCGGTTTCGCTGATGGTGGCGGGAATGATGTTCATCGCCGGAGAGCCGATAAACTTTGCAACGAACAGGTTTGCCGGACGCTCATAGAGTTCCAGCGGCGCGCCGACCTGCTCGATGTGCCCGGCCGAGAGCACGACGATCCTGTCCGCTAGCGTCATGGCCTCAACCTGGTCGTGGGTGACGTAGATCATCGTCGTGTCCGCCATCTGCTCACTAAGGCGGGCAATCTCGATACGGGTCGCCACGCGCAGCGCTGCGTCAAGGTTCGACAGCGGCTCGTCGAACAAAAAGACTTTCGGATTGCGGCAAATGGCGCGGCCGATGGCCACGCGCTGGCGCTGGCCGCCGGAAAGCGCCTTGGGGAGGCGGTCGAGGAATTTGGTGAGTTGCAGGGTTTCGGCGGCGGCTCTCACACGCCGATCGATCTCCCTTTTATTCTCGCCGGCGATCTTCATGCCGAAAGCCATGTTGTCGAAGACCGTCATATGCGGATAGAGCGCATAGGACTGGAACACCATGGCGATCCCGCGCTTCGACGGCGGGACCTCGTTGACGAGCTGGCCATCGATGTACATCTCCCCGCCGGTGATCTTCTCGAGGCCTGCAATCATGCGCAGCAGCGTGGACTTGCCGCAGCCGGACGGTCCGACGAAGACGATGAACTCGCCCTGATTGATTTCCAGGTCGATGCCGTGAAGCACGTCCACGGCCCCGTAGGATTTGCGGATATCCTTTAACATAACTCCAGTCATCTGATCCCCTCCCGATTCCTTATGCAAGACGGGCGAAATACGCCCCCCAAGCCGGAATATCGATCCTGTCGCCATAGTTGTTGCTGGTGAAGCCGTGTCCCGTCAGCGCCTGCCATTCTCCCATTGGCAAGGTGACGTTGGTTTCCGCCGGGCTCATATTGAAAATGCAGAGCAGTTGTTCGTTGCCGTATCTGCGCGTGAAGACAAGCGCCTCGCCTTGCGGCGGCTCGAACTCGATCTCGCCCTTGGCGAACGCCGGATACTGCTTCCGGAAGGCGAGGAAGCGGCGGTAGTGCTCAAGCACGGAGTTCTCGTCGCCCTGCTGCACGCTGACGGCGCGCAGGATGTGCTCGACCGGCACCGGCAGCCACGGCTTGACGGTCGAGAAGCCTCCTTGGGCGACCTGACTGTCCCACACCATCGGCGTGCGGCAGCCGTCACGGCCCTTGAATTCCGGCCAGAACTGGATGCCGTAGGGGTCCTGCAGGTCCTGATAGGCGAGGTCAGCTTCCGTCAGACCAAGTTCTTCACCCTGGTAGAGGCAGACGGAACCACGCAGCGTCAGCAGCAGGGAAGCATAGTGCTTCGCGAAGGCGTCGTGATCCGCAACGAGCGAGCCCCAGCGGCTGACATGGCGCATGACGTCGTGATTGGAAAACGCCCAACAGGCCCAGCCGTCGGGGGCAGCAGCACCGAAATCCTTCATCACCTCTTCGACGCGCTCCGGCGCAAGCGGATCGGGAGAAAGAAACTCGAAGGCATAACACATATGCATCTTGTCGTTTCCGGACGTGTATTGGCCGACGATTTCAAGACCCCGCTGGCTGTCGCCCACTTCGCCGACGGCTGCGATTGCCGGAAACTCTTCCAGAACGGCGCGAAAGCGCTTCAGGAACGCCAGGTTCTCGGGCCGGTTCTTGTCGTAGAGGTGTTCCTGGAAATTGTACGGGTTGACTGCCGGCGCGGTCGAGGCATTGCGGCGTTCCGGCGCCAGCGCGGGATTGTCGCGCAATTCCTTGTCGTGGAAATAGAAGTTGATCGTGTCGAGGCGGAAACCGTCGACGCCGCGCTTCAGCCAGAAGCGGACGACATCGAGCAGCCGGTCCTGGACCTCAAGATTGTGCAGGTTGAGGTCTGGCTGGGAGGTCAGGAAGTTGTGCATGTAATACTGCATGCGGGTGGGATCCCAGGCCCAGGCAGAGCCGCCGAAAATCGACAGCCAGTTGTTCGGCGGCGTGCCGTCCGGCCTTGCATCGGCCCAGACATACCAGTCCGCCTTTGCATTCGTCTTGCTGGAACGGCTTTCGACGAACCAGGGGTGCTGGTCCGAACTGTGCGAGATGACGAGGTCGATCATCACCTTGATCCCGAGGCGATGGGCCTCGGCGATCATCGTGTCGAAATCCACCAGCGTGCCGAAGATCGAATCGACGTTCTCGTAGTCGGAAACGTCGTAGCCGAAATCTCGCATCGGTGAGGTGAAGAACGGCGAAATCCAGATCGCGTCGGCGCCGAGGCCAGCGACATGCGGCAGGCGGGCGGTAATGCCCTTTAGATCGCCGATGCCGTCGCCGTTCGAATCCTGGAAAGAGCGCGGGTAGATCTGATAGATCACAGCGCCGCGCCACCAGTCCTTGTCGACCGTTAAATCAGGTTGGGATTGCATGCTCATGTTTGTTCCTGTGGGATATGCATATTCAATTGGATCAGCCACCCTTGACCGAACCCGCAAGCAGCCCGCGCACCAGATAGCGCTGCAGCCCGAAGAACACCAGCAGCGGTATGACGATGGTGACGAAGGCGGACGCCGTTAGAATTTCCCAGTTGCCGCCGCGGGAACCGAGCAGCGCATTCAGCGCGCCGGTCAGCACGAGGTGCTGCCGGTCGGTTCCGAGGAAGACCATCGCCACAAGCAGGTCGTTCCACACCCACAGGAACTGGAAGATCGCGAAAGACGCGAGAGCGGGGAAAGAAAGGGGCAAGACGATGCGGGTGAAGATTTCGAAATCGCTTGCGCCATCGACGCGCGCGGATTCGATAATCTCCCTTGGCAGACCCGCGATATAGGCGCGCAGCAGATAGATGGCGAGCGGCATGCCGAAAGCAGTATGCGCCAGCCAGATGCCGGCATAGGTCTTTGACGGCACGTCGAAAGCCGAACCCACCATGTTGTAGAGACGCAGCAGCGGGATCAGCGACATCTGCAGCGGCACCACGATAAGGCCGACGACGAGGGCGATCAGCAAGGCGCGGCCGGGGAATTCCATCCAGCTCAGCGCATAGGCGGCGAAGGCCGCAATGAGGATCGGGATGATGGTCGCGGGGATGGTGACAGTCAGAGAGTTGATGAAGGATTGGCCGATCCCCTCGCCGGTCAGAACTGTCTTGTAATTTTGCAGCGTGAATTCCGGAGGCGTCAAAACCGCAAGATAGACGCGGCGGCCGGCATCGTCATCCGTGAAGGGCGCGCTTTTTACGAAGCGATACGTGCCGTCCTCATTGACTTGAAGGCTGAGGCCCTCACCGAGATCAGCGGTCTCGCCCGCCTTGTAGGCCGACGGCTGCTGGATGCGCGTGCCGAAAGCCGTTAGCGAACGGCCCTCCTGGCCCTCCAGCAGATTGCCGGAAATGACGTAGACGGCTCCCTCCTGTTTCTGCTGGTCGGCGGTTCCGACGCGGCCGGCAACCGTGCGCGTCGAGCCGGCAAAGGCGGTCCACCAACCGGAGACAACGATCTGGTTCTTGTCGCGGACGGCGCTGACGAAGATGCCGAGCGTCGGGATCAGCCAGATGATCACGATCAGGAGGACGCAGAAGTGAACGAAGAGACGAGCCGCGCCAATCCTGACGAAGCGTTCCGACAAGGTCATCTCAGTGGCCTCCGAGTTCGCGGTTCGCACGGCGGACGTTCCACACCATGATCGGCGTCACCGCGAGCATGATGATGAGGGCGATGACGGCGCTTCGGCCGGAATCGCCACCGCCGCGGAACAGCCAGTTGAACATCAGATTGGCGAGCACCATCGAATCCCACTGACCGTTCGTCATTGTGAGAACAATGTCGAAAACCTTGAGGACGAGGATGGTGATCGTGGTCCACACCACGGCGATCGTGCCCCAGACTTGCGGCACCATGATGCGCCAGAAGATCTGCCAGCCGTTGGCGCCGTCGATCACAGCGGCCTCGATGGTTTCTTCGGGAATGCCGCGAAGGGCGGCAGAGAGAATGACCATCGCAAAGCCGGTCTGGATCCAGATGAGGATCACCATCAGGAAGAAATTGTTCCAGAAGGGAACGGAGATCCAGACTTGCGGCGAGCCGCCGAAGAGCTGGACGATGGCGTTGAGAAGGCCGATCTGGACGTCGTTGCCGCCGCGGTATTCATAGATGAATTTCCAGATGACCGACGCGCCGACGAAGGAGATCGCCATCGGCATGAAGACGATGCTCTTTGCAATATTCCCCCACCAGATGCGATCGGTCATGACTGCGATGACGAGGCCGAAGAACGTGCAGGCGGCCGGAACGACGGCGAGCCAGAGGATGTTGTTGAAGATCGATTGGCGGAATTCGCGGTCATTGTACGCCCACTGATAGTTGGCAAAGCCTACGAAGTTCGAGCCTGAGCGATCGTAGAACGACAGGATGAGCGTCGCGATGACCGGGTAGACGAGATAGACAATCAGCAGAAACAACGCCGGCCCGATAAACAGCCAGGGGCGAATCATGCCCCGGCGGTTCAGGTTGCGCGCAGCCGAGTGGATGTCGCCGTCCTTGACCGGTAGCGCCAGATCGAGAAGCTTGTTCGAGAAATAGAAATAGGCGGAGCAGGCAAACACCGCCACGATCACAACGCCCAACGCGGAAACTATCTGCGACAGCATTCGTCCCTCCCCCTGCTACTTGTCGACCCTGAAAGGCTGGCGCCGGTTACCGTCAACGTCTTTGTTGCGCTGATCAAATTGTCCGGCGCTGTCCGGTCCCCATGCTTCCGGCCACCCATGCCAAATGCCGCGGGTTGCCCCGCGGCACCGGCTCACGACGGTTACTTGATGGCGTCCCAAGCGGCCTGGATTTCCTTACCGGTATCTTCCGCCGACTTGCCGCCGACAAAATCGACCATGCCGGTCCAGAACGCACCCGCCCCGATCTTGCCAGGCATCAGGTCCGAACCGTCGAAACGGAAGGTCGTAGCTGTCGTCAGGATCTCGCCTTCCCTCTTCATCTGATCATTGGCATAGGCTGCCGTGCTCACCCCCTTGTACGGCGTCAGGAAGCTCGACTGCGCCATCCAGACCTCATGTGCGATCGGCGTCTTCAGGAAGTCGACGAAGGCGCGCGCCGCCTTGGAGTCCTTGGTGATGGTCACGAGCGTACCTGCGCCGAGAACCGGCTTGCCGAGATCCGCATGCGCCGCGTAGGTCGGCAGGTAGAAGAAGTCGACGTCCTGGCCGAGCTTCGTGCCTTCCGGGAAGAAGGAGGGGATGAACGAAGCCTGGCGGTGCATGTAGCACTTCGGCGGAACGGCGAAGAGGCCCTTCGGGCTGTCGCGGAAATCGGTTGCCGCCACCGCGGCAACGCCGCCATCGACATACTTCTCATTCTTGGCGAACGAGCCGAATTCCTCGATCGCAGCAACAACGGCGGGATCGGTGAACTTCACCTCGTTGGTGGTCCACTTATCGTAAACCTCTGGCTTCTGCTGGCGCAGCATGATGTCTTCGATCCAGTCGGTCGCCGGCCAGCCGGTGGCGCCGCCCGAGCCCAGACCGATGCACCACGGAACGCCGCCGTCCTTGACGATCTGATCCGACAGGGCATGCAGCTCTTCCATGGTGGTCGGGATCTTGTAGCCCGCTTCCTTGAAGTTCTCCGGCACATACCAGACGAGCGACTTCAGGTCGGCCTTGTAAGGGAAGGCATAGAAGGCTTCCTTGCCATCCTTGCCCTTGTAGGTGCCGTAACCGACCCAGCTATCGCCGGCGCCGTAGTTATCCTTCACCCATTTGGAGTTCTCGTCGCCGAGCGGCGTCAGGAAGCCCTTGCTGGCCAGATCGGCCAGAAGACCGGGCTGCGGCAGAATGGCAACGTTCGGCGGAGAGCCCGCCTGCGTATCGATGACGATCTGCTGTTCGTAGTTTTCGGATGACGAGTAAGTGGCGTCAACGCCGGTCGCTTCCGTGAAATAGGCAAGAATGCTGCGGAAAAAGGCTTCGTCCTCGCCGCGCCACGGTCCGAAGATCGTCAGCGGCTGGCCTTTCAGGTCGGCGTGAGCGGCCTTGAAATCGTCGTAGCTCTTCCAGTTGAACTTCGCGTCCTCGCCCGGAGCGAATTTCAGGTCGGCAGCGGAAGCCGCTCCGGCAAAAAGCGCAGCCGCGGCGACGCCCATCAAAAGGATCTTCTTCATGTGATCAACCTCCCATCACAATCGCAATCACGCTTTCGCCCTCCTCAGGAATTCTCAAAGCGCTTTGACACATCACGCATTTCAACTCCCGGCAGAAAAGAGTCAAGTGATTTCGAAAATAAGCAAAATGAAGTGTCTAAGTTGTAGAATGCAAGCGCGCCTCACGGGAATATGGAGCGATTTTTCTTGAGTCAAGCGCCGCAGCTGGTACATAATTTAAAGCGCTTTGGGAGCACGGGGGATGCGCCCAAAGCCTTTAGAGAGGAATCATAACACGTGAATCTCAAACAGCTATCGGAATTGCTCGGTCTTTCGCAGACGACCGTCAGCCGCGCGCTCAACGGCTACCCCGAAGTCAATGAGGCGACCCGCGAGCGCGTCCTTCGCGCCGTCAAGGAAACCGGGTACCGGCCGAACAAGGCCGCGCAACGCCTTGCGACCGGCAAGGCGGGCTCGATCGGGCTGGTGATGCCGACCGCCCCCGGTCATCAATCAGACGTGCACTTCGGCGAATTCCTGGCCGGGCTTGGCGAGGAATCCGTAAGGCATGACTTCCATTTCGTCATCATGCCAGCGCATCCGGATGACGAAGTGGCGGCCCTTCGCCGCCTTGCGATAAGCGGCAACGTCGACGCCCTCTTCATAGCTTATATGCGTGGCCATGACCCGCGGCTCGTGATGCTGAAATCGCTGTCGATGCCCTTCATCGTCCATGGTCGATCGTTCGGCTCGGAGCCGGACTACCCCTATCTCGATATCGACAACGAGGCGGCTTTCTACGA
Source organism: Rhizobium sp. SVR5-9E (assembly GCF_056755095.1). Taxonomy (NCBI): domain Bacteria; kingdom Pseudomonadati; phylum Pseudomonadota; class Alphaproteobacteria; order Hyphomicrobiales; family Rhizobiaceae; genus Rhizobium; species Rhizobium sp. SVR5-9E. The sequence goes on from NZ_JBNDHS010000004.1 coordinate 88,882, forward strand.
TGCGGCGAAACTGCTCCTGCAGCTCGGCCATAGGCACTTCGCGCTGATGAACGGCCCCGCGCATCTCGATTTCGCGATCCGGCGCAAGAATGGCGTGGTCACAGCACTTGGCGAGCGCGGACTGGAGCTTTCCGAAAACCGCACGAGCCACACGCCGATGACGGACGAGGAAGGTCTCATCGCCATGGAGCGCTTCCTGCAGCTTCCGGAGAGACCGACGGCCATTCTCTGCTCGAGTACGGTGCTTGCCCTCGGGGCGATCCAGGCCATCAATCAGGCTGGTCTCAAGCTCGGCGAGGATATTTCGCTGATCGCGCATGACGACGTGCTGCCGCTGCTGAAGCCGGAAAATTTCTCCGTGCCGCTAACGACCACTCGTTCGTCGCTGCGCGCAGCGGGCGCGCGCATCGCCCAGCGGCTCATCGGCACCGTCACGCAGTCCGGTCCTTTCCCCGAGCATGAACTTTGGAAGGCAGAGCTGATCGTCAGGGCCTCGACCGGCCCTGCCCCGGGCTAAACATCAGAATATCGGCGGCGTCTGGCGTGCCGAGCGATACGCGGCAATGACCGTATTGGCCATCAGCATGGCGATGGTCATCGGGCCGACCCCGCCTGGGACGGGCGTGATCACCCCAGCAACCTTTTCCACCTCGGCGAAGGCGACGTCGCCGACGAGCCGCGTCTTTCCGTCACCCTTTTCCGGAGCTGCAACGCGGTTGATGCCGACGTCGATGACCGTGGCGCCGGGTTTCACCCAATCGGCCCTGACCATCTCCGGACGACCGACGGCGGCGACCAGGATATCGGCATTGCGGCAGACCGCAGGCAGGTCCTTGGTGCGCGAGTGGGCGATCGTCACGGTCGCATTGGCATTGAGCAGCAGCTGCGCCATCGGCTTGCCGAAGAGGTTCGAGCGGCCGATGACGACGGCATTCAGGCCTGACAGGTCCTCGCCGTGCACGCGACGGACGAAGACCATCGCGCCAGCCGGCGTGCAGGAGACAAGACCGGTGGCCAGATCGCCGGTCGCGAGCTTTCCGGCATTGACGACATGAAGGCCGTCGACGTCCTTTTCCGGCAGGATCGATTGAATAATCGGTTCGCTGTTCAAAGGCTTCGGCAGCGGCAGCTGCACGAGAATGCCGTGGATCGACGGATCGGCGTTAAGAGAAGAGACGAGCGCCGCAAGATCTTCCTGCGTCGTCTCCGCCGGCAAGGTGTGCTGAACGGATTTGAAGCCGCTTTCCTTCGCCATCTTGCTCTTCGAATTGACGTAGGCGTGGCTTGCCGGATCGTCGCCAACGATTACGACTGCAAGACCGGCTTTGACGCCGCTCTGCTTTTCAAGTGCGGCGGTCGCCATCTTCACGGTTTCGATTACGGAACCGGCCACCTGCTTGCCATCGATCACTGTCGCCACGCGATTCTCCTGCCATGCCATGGCGCCAAGCTAGGCGTTCATGCGCCGTGCTGATTGCCTCAGAACGCCCTATCCTGCCTAAAAACGGCAAATGCAAGAGCAATGATGCCGCATCGCAAGATCAACGGCGGCCCGGACCGTAGGATTGTAGCCTGTCGCGCAGGCTCTCGAGCTGGTCGCGCAACTGCTCAAGTTCGTCGACCTGCGGCTCCGGTGGTTCCGCAGGCGTTGGCGCTATCGTCTCAGGCAAGGGTGCGGGACGTTTTCGCAGGCGGCGAAAAGCAACCATACCCGCAAGGCCAAGCGCCAATCCGATCGCGGCACCAATCGCTGATCGAAGCGGTAGCGTGCTGCCTGAAGAGACAACGGTGGTGTGCATCGGCTTGACAACGGCAACCGGTGGAACAATGGAAGCGGTCGCCGTGACGGCATTCTCCATCCGCGATTTTGCCGCTTCCGCCTTGTCGTGCAGTTCGGTGAGCTTGGCGAGATCGACACCCGTATCGCGGCTCTGGGCAATCAGTGCGTTGCGCCGATCGTTCAGCGGCTTTCGGGCGTCCGTAGCAGTCTTGAGGCTGACATTGGCGTCCTGGGCCTGTCGGGCAAGTTCCTTCGCGACCTTCTCCTTGATGCCATCGACGACTGCCTGCTGCCCAAGAAGGCGGGGATGGCGCGGGCCGAGGTCGCTCGCAAGCTGAGAAAGAGTGGCCTTCTCTGTAACGAATTTGTCGCGCTCGGCCTGCAGCGCCGGCGAAATGGTTTCAGCTGGGAGCGAACCATTCAGGACATCGTCTGCTTTGGCTCTCTTCAGGCGATCAGCCTGCTCCTTTGCCAGTGCAATCCGTTGTTCGGCAATCTTGAGATCGGCATCGAGTTGATTGATGCGCTGCTGAAGGTCGGCCGCCACCTTGACGTTGCCTTCGCCGCTCCTGGCGGTGAAGGCGCCCAGTTCCGCCTGCGCATCGTCATAGGCTTTGCGGAGCCCGGTGCGCTCTTGCGCCGACGCGGAATTGCCGCCGGAGGTCAGCATGTTCGACAGCCAGACGGCGACGCGCGAAGACTTGGCGCCATCGGCCGTCGTCACTTTCAGGTGCACGCTTCCCGAAGCCGCGTCGGCATCGGCCTCGATCATTCCTCCAAGCGTCTTTTCCGCGCGGGAGGCCGCATCGGCAGCGGCGCCGCTGCCGGAGAGAAGGTCGAACGCGACGCCGATGGCGTTTGACGGCCCGCCGGTAAATTCGTGGTCGCGATCAAGTTTCAGCGCCCCGACCGCAGCGGATATGGTGCTGGCGGAGAGCAGGCGCCGCACGGCCGCGGCGGTCATCGCTGGGCGCTCGGCACTGTCCGCCTGAATGCGAAATGCCGTCTCCGCCGCATAACGCGCCGGTTCTGTCGGCATCAACAGCGGAATGCCCGCCCCGATCATGACCGCAACTGCGATTGCGGCGAGCGGCTTTGCCACGCTGCCGCGACGCTCCGGAGGCCTTCCGATATCTGCATCGTCGATCTCGCCGTGAACGGCAGGCGGCGCCAGTGGCTTGGGCGGCTCTTCCTGCGAGCGGACATCGTTGGCAGCTTGCAGCCGGGTTCCGAGAATCGTCTCGATGCGGTCGACGAGCGGAGGTTCGGGAGGCACGCTACGCTGCAGGCGCTGCTCTTCAAGCGCCTTGCCGATCACTCTCAACAGTTCGGCCTCGGAAGGACGAATGGGTAGCGCTTCGACGCGCGCCGCTGTCGATCGTCTCCTGTCAGTGCTGCTTCTTAATCTGCTGTCGTACATGACGCCATATCTCGTGCACGCAAACCGAACTGCCTTGCCGCGTGAAGCGGATGATTAAGGCACTCTAAATATTTACGGCAAAGAAATGGTTAACTCGGAAGGCAAGAAGCAACCTCAGCTTGCCAGGTCGTTTCGCCTCTGCGGAACAGGAAGTGCAACGCTGCGCTCCTCCGAATGGCTAAGGATGCGGTCGCGGCGGCTGAAGCGGTATTGCATCACATGAAGCAGGAAGACCGGAATGCCGAGCACATAGCGCCGCCAGAGCCGGCCTGGCTCCTGCAGCAGGCGGTAGGCCCATTCCAGCCGCATCGCACGAACGGTCTGCGGAGCACGGGGAACGGTCCCTGAAACGAAATCGAAGAGCGCGCCGACGGTCAGGACGAGCCGCGCGTGATCGGCACGAACGTGACGGTGCGTCCACTTCTCCTGCAACGGCGTCCCCATGCCGATGATGAGAATGTCGCACTTCTGGCGGTTGAGCTCGTCGATAAGCTCCCGCGGGTCGTCCTTGTCGAAATAGCCGTCCGAAATGACGATGAATTCGTGCCAGGGCGCATGCTGGCGAAACTTTGCAGCCGCCTTTTCAACAACCTCGCGCCTGCCGCCGATAAGGCCGACACGGCGCCGGTTTTCCATAAAGGTCAACAGCGCAGGAACGAAATCCGTGCCATTGAGATTGGCCGGAAATGGCGCGCCATGCGCAATCTTCGAAGCGATATTCAGACCGACGCCATCGGGCAGAACGAGATTCTGCAGGAGGATATTCCGGTATTCGCCATCGCGTAGCGTCATCAGCATGTTGTGAGCATTGGCAAAGGCAATGACGGTCTGGCCGACGGGAAGCGAGGCAAGCTCGTTGATGAAGACGAGTGCGTCATCCCATCCGAGATCGCATACCGGCACGTCGAAGATCGTGCGGCGTGATGCAAGAACCGCGAAATTCGCGATCAGGTTCATTCCAACCTCCAGCAGGGGCTTCATGCGCCCAGCATTGCGGAAAACATCAGACACATTCCGCGCCGGCAGGTTTGGTAAACCGGCAGCGCCGGCCGCGTGCAGCATCCGTAGTTCCGAATGCCGCTCCAAGGCTGTAAGGCGAGCTATAGCAGGATGATTTCAAACAACTCTTAGAAAAGTCGTTCGAATTCCGAGGGTGCTCTCAAGGTTCTGTTAAGCTTGCGGGGCAAAGCAAAGCGGCCTCAATGTGCCCTTGATGCTCACCGGCTATCGCTCCGGCTGCACCCTCTCGATCCCGGGAATGCCGCCAGCCTGCTCTACGAGGAAGTCGACCAGTAGCCGGACCCGGGCAATGCCCGCCCGTTCTGGGACAATCAGCATGCTAAGTGGAGTGCTAGGAAGCGAATACTCGGGCAGGATCGCTTCCAGCCGGCCGACCGCCAGGAGATCATCAACAAGCCATCGATGAGCGGGTGCAATGCCGCGTCCGGCGATAAGGGCCTCGCGCGCCGCAAGCCCATGGTCTACCCGAAAGCGCCCTCCGAATGGCACGACATGGCGCTCGTCGTTTGGCCCCTTCAAGGCGAGCGTGTCGCTGCCCGCCACATTCGACATGCGGATGCCTTCGTGGGCGGACAGATCCTGTGGAGCGACCGGCCTGCCCCGCGCCGCCAGATAGGCCGGTGCTGCGACAAGCAAACGCCGCGACTGACCAAGCGCCCGCAGCTTCATGGAGCTGTCGGTGAGCGGGCCTAGCCGAAGGGCAATATCGACGCCCTCCCGCACGAGGTCGACGCGCTCATCGGTGAGACTGAGGTCGATCCCGATGTCGGGATAGCGGTCTTGAAACGCGAAGATCCGCCGGCTGACATGCAGGACTCCGAAAGCCGCGGTGCAAGATATCCGGATCATGCCCGCCGGCGCGCCGCGCTTGCCTCGCGCCTCATCACCGGCCTGCTCCACGAGGCGCAGGATCTGGACGCCGTTGGCATAGTAGCGGCTGCCTTCATCGGTGAGCGTCACACGCCGGGTGGTTCTGCTGAGCAAAGGCACGCCAACGGCTTCCTCGAGCTCCCGCAAGTGCCGCGTGACGGTCGACTGACCGACGCCGAACTCGCGCGCAACCGCCGATAGGCTGCCGCGTTCGGCAACGCGGACGAAGGTTCGCATGCGCTCCAAGGTGACGTCTGAATTATCCATTATTCGGCATAATCTTATGCATTAGCTACATCTAGTGGATGATTTGTGCGGTGTCTACCTTCGGGCAAGTTCTCACGTCACAGGATCACGACCATGAAAGTTCTGCATGTCTTTGCTCATCCCGAACCACGCTCGCTCAACGGCGCGCTGCGCGACGTCGCCATCGCGGAACTCGAGGCCCAAGGCCACGACGTGCGCGTATCCGACCTCTATGCGGAGGACTGGAAGTCCGAGATCGACCGTGCCGACTTTCCCTCGCTGGCGTCCGACACGCGGTTCATACCAGTCGAGGCATCGAAGAAAGCCTTCGAAACGGGCGGGTTGACCGAAGACGTCAAGACCGAGATCGACAAGGTTCTGTGGGCCGATGCCCTAATCCTCCAGTTTCCGCTCTGGTGGTTCAGCATGCCGGCAATCCTCAAAGGCTGGGTCGAGCGGGTCTATGCCTATGGATTCGCCTATGGCGTCGGCGAGCACAGCGACAAGCGATGGGGCGACCGCTACGGTGAAGGAACACTGGCCGGCAAGCGGGCTATGTTGATCGTGACTGTCGGCGGCTGGGAAGAGCATTACTCCGCCCGCGGGGTCAACGGACCGATCGACGACCTGTTGTTCCCGATCAATCACGGAATTCTCTATTATCCGGGCTATGAGGTGCTTCCGCCCTTCGTGGCCTACAGGGTCGATCGCCTCGATGGGGCGGGCTTCGAGCTCGCAGCTGAACGCCTGCGCGCGAGGATGCGCACGCTGGAGAACACTCCGCCCATCCCCTACCGGCTGCAGAATGGCGGAGACTATCTGATCCCCAGCATGCAGCTCCGCCCGGAGCTGGAGGAGCCGGATGCGACCGGCTTCGCGCTCCACCTGAACGGCACAAGCGAAGCCGGCTAGATTAGTGGGCGGCAGCGGCGGCTGCTGCAGCAGGCGACGGCGCATCGATGATTTTGATCGGGTTGCCCGTTTTCTGCTGCTGGCCGGAAGCGTTTGCTTTCACCTCTTCCTTCGAGAGGTACTCAAGCTGCTCCAGGATAACCTCGGACACGTAATCGCCCCCGAGCTTTTCGTTCATGTCTTTCTTGATCGCGTCTCGGAAGGCCTGCGGATCGAAGGATTTCAGCTTGCTGATATCGACCATCTTGTTGCCCATAAGCAGCGTGAACAACTCGTCCGTGGTCATTTCGGTCAGCGGCAGGGTCACGCCTTTTACTGTATCCTTGTTCATCATGTACGACACGCGGCCTAGAAAATAACCGGTTACCGCGCCGTTTCCGATGATCGGAACGGTGATCGTCTCGCCCTTAACAAGCTCAAGCTGGCTCTCTTTCGAACTGTCGACCGGCGCCGCCGGTGCTGTGGCCATCTTCACCGAAAAATAGACCGAAGCCAGCGTGATGGCGCAGACCCAGATGCCTGTAAGAACGAGCTTCACCATCAGGCATCACGCGCGACGAACTGTTCCTGGGAATAGGTGCCGTCAGCGTCAGCGTCCTGAACCGCATTCTTCAGAAGATCCGCCACTGCACGAACGGCTTCGAGATGCGCCTCGACGCGCCGGGCATTGAGCGTCAGCTTCTTCTTCAGCCCATGAAGCTGTTCGAGATGCGAGGCGGCAAGCTCGGCCGGATCGGTATCGCGAAAGAGCATGGAAAGCTCATAAAGGCAGCGGCTCTTGTGGGCATTCGAGACCTTGAGATCGAACTGGGGATCGCTGCCGATCCGAGAGTTCTCGTTGTCGATGATCATTTCCAGCCGGCCAAGGACCGATTTGATCCTGTATTCGTTCGAGATTATTTCCATTTTTATCCTCGGTTATGCTTCTTTGGCCGCCTTGGCTTCCGCCGTGGGGGTGCCGAATGTCTTACGCTGGAATTCGTCGATCATGCTGAAGGCAACCTTGCGGTCATCCTGATCCGCCGACGCATTGACGATCGCGCCTTCCTTCTTGCGAAGCGCGTCGTGATACATCTCCTTGGCAATGCCGATGCCATCGCCCTGGGAAATGACGTTGCCGAGCTGCTCGGCCATCATGCCTTTCCAGATATCGCCGGTAGCGCCCTTCCCGTAAACCTGTTCGCTATCGCTGGGCAGCATGTTCTTGATGAAGTTCTGCAGGACCATCGCCTCGAACTTCCGGTAGGTTTCCGGAATCTCTTCGGCCTTGGTCCGGTTCTTGACGTCACCGAGCCCGGTCTTCTGAGTGGGGCTCTCAACCACATCGAGCTTGGAAGAAAAGCCGTTGCCATTCTCGGCAAGGCTCGTTGCCTGGAAAGCGGCGCGGGTCGCTTTCAATCTCTCCTGGGCTGCCTGCACCTCTGTCGGGTCGGCAGCTTTGACAACGTCCAGCACCAGATCACTTGGAGGTGATATAGCCAATGTTGCAATCCTCTAAATTACGTTGTGAGGATTATGGTTTTTGAAGCTTGCTGGAGGCTGGCGTCGCGAATTTCTGATCGATGATGTCGTAGACCGCGTTGTCGTCCGCCTCGCGGCGTTCCTCCTCAAGAGCGCCCTTCATGCTCTCCTCCAGCCGGTCGCCTTTGGCCCTCTCCTGCTGCAGGCGCATCTCGTGCAGCTGTTCCATGCCGGTCAGTTGCTTGTCCTTGGTACTCAACCGTTCGAATCGATCAGCGTAATTTTGGGAAAAGGCGCGATGAATCGGATCCATGGAGCCGAGGGCCGTGACGACAGCGTCAATCGACCGGCTAACCTCGGCACGCTGGCGATTCGTTTCTGCAAGGTCGTACTCGGCCATCTGTTCGAGATGCCGCTGAACGGCGACCAGCCGCTTCAATTTCTCGGAACGGGTCTTCTCCGCCATGCCGGCTACCTACCGACAAACACGCTTGGGAACGATTGCGCGTATTGGCCAATCAAAGCGGCAACCGACACGTAGAAGAGGAACAAACCGCCAAGCAGCATGTAAGGGGTCGAGATAAAGTAAACCGGAATCTGCGGCGCCAGCTTGTTGATGAAGCCGATCGAGACGTTGAACATCATGTTGTAGATGAGAAACGGGCTCGCGAGCCGCAACATGATATAAGTCGTCGATTCCAGCGTATCGGTCAGCGAAATCAGATTGGCCCGCATGTCGGCACTGCCGCCAAAGGGCATGGTCGTGTAGGAGTCAATCAGCGCCCGGAACACAGTATGATGGAAGTCCATCATGAAGAGAATCATCATTCCCGCGAAGGTGATGAAACCGGAAAGGCTCGTTTCCGGCGAATCTTCGATGATATCCATCCCGCCCGGGGACGAGTATCCGAGCATCATGGCGATAATGCTGGCCGCGAACTGAAAGCCCAACGTGTAAAGACGTGCCAGCAGGCCATACATGACGCCGATCAGCGATTCGCTGAAGATAAGCCCGATATAGGTTGCTCCCGGATTGCTGACTGCCGGGTAAACGGTGTTCCAAAGAACCGGCAGCACGGCGATCGACAAGCCGCCCGCAACAAAGACCCTTAGCAATCCAGGCACCCGCGCCGAGGAAAAGCCCGGCATCGCGAGGACACAGCCGCCGATCCGGCAGAAAACCAGAAAGACCGCCAGAACTGTCCCTTGCGGGTCGGTTATCATGAAATCGAGCCCAAAATCTTTATCTCGATACCTTTGGCCAGTTCGACATGCGAGAGAACCGGAAGTGTGGCGAACAAGCGTTCGACGATCATGCGCACATAGGAGCGTGTTTCCGGTGACGTGACAAGGGCGAAAGGCAGACCGCGGTCCATGAATTCACGGATAACCCTCGTCGCCTGTTCGCTGAACTCCTCGAGACTGCGCGGGTCGATGTCGAATTCGATGACGTCGCCTTTATTGTCGCGCTTGAGCGCCTGGTGAAAGATCATGTCCCATTTGCTGCCGAGCCGCAGCACGCGAAGCACGCCATTGTCCGCCAGGTCGCCGCAAAGCTGCTGTGCCATGCGGACGCGCACATGCTCGACGATCTGTTCGGTCTTGCGGACATGCGGCGCGAGCTCGGCTACGGCTTCGAGGATCAGGTGCAGGTTGCGGATCGAGACGCGCTCGGCAAGCAACAGCTTGAGCACGGCCTGCAGGCCCGAATAGGACATATGCGAGGTGCAGATTTCGTCGGCGAGCTTCTTGTATTCCGGGTCGAGGCGGTCGATCAGTACCTTGACGTCCTTGTAGGACAGAAGCTGCGGCAGGTTGTTGCGGATGACCTCGCTCATGTGGGTAAGGACGACCGAGACGTTGTCGATCGGCTGGAAACCTTCGCGCTTCAGATCCTCGGTGAAGGCCTCAAGAATGGAAACCGAGGGCATGCCGAATGCCGGTTCGCGGATTTCGTCCCCCGGAATGCGCGGCTTGCGACCGGAACCGGTGACGACCAGCACTTCGCCGACGCGCAGCTCGTTCGATGCCACTGTCGTGCCATGGATACGGATCTGGTAAGACTTCTCGGGAATGGTGATGTCATCGGTGACCTTGATCTCCGGAACGACGAAGCCGTACTGGGTCGCAAACTTTTTGCGCATCTTGCCAACACGGAAGGCGAGTTCCTGATGCGCGCCGAGGAGGCGCGTCGAAACCATCTTGCCGAGCGCAAGTTCGACTTCCGACGTCCGCAGCACCGATTTGACGGAGTCCTTTTCCAGCTCCTTGCTTTGGACGACCTTCTTCTCCTCCTGCTCGCGGCGGGCTTTGTTCTCCGCTTCGATCTGCCGTGGAATGAACCATGCACCGAATGCCATCAGGCCGCCGAGCAACATGAAAGGAATTGTTGGCAGACCGGGCATCAAGCCCAGGACCGCCATCAGCACGGCGGAGACGGAAAGCGCACGCGGATAGCCGCTCAGCTGATTGACGACGGCTTGATCGGTCGAGCCGACGGTGCCGCCGCGCGAAACGAGAAGGCCGGCCGCCAGCGAAACGATAAGGGCCGGCATCTGGGAGACCAGACCGTCACCGACCGAAAGCTTGACGAAAACGTCTGCGGCTTGGGAGATCGGCATACCGTGCCGGAAATAGCCGATGATGATGCCGCCGAAGACATTGATGGAGGTGATGAGGAGACCGGCGACCGCGTCGCCCCGAACGAACTTGGACGCACCGTCCATGGCCCCGAAGAAGGAACTTTCCTCTTCCAGTTCCTTACGGCGGCGCTGGGCCTCCTTTTCGTCGATGATGCCTGCCGAAAGATCGGCGTCGATCGACATCTGCTTACCGGGAATCGCATCCAGGGTGAAGCGCGCGCCCACTTCCGCGATACGCGTCGCGCCCTTGGTGATGACGATGAAATTGATGGTGATCAGGATCAGGAACACGATCAGACCGATCACGAAGTCACCCGACATGACCAGGCTTGCAAAGCCCGCGATCACGCCGCCGGCCGCATCATGGCCCTCGTTGCCGTGCGAAAGGATCACACGCGTCGTCGCAATATTCAGCGCCAATCGCGTCATGGTCGCGATCAGCAGAATGGTCGGGAAAGACGAGAATTCGAGAGGCTTCTGAATCCAGAGTGCAACCATCAGGATCAGAACGGAAAAAGCGATCGAAAAGGCCAGCCCCAGGTCGATCAAGAAAGGCGGAATCGGCAGGAAGAGTATGCAGATGATGACGACGATGCCGAGGGCAAAGCCGATATCGCGCATGTTCGGAGCAGATTTCGGAAGGGGTAGTGCAGGTGGTTGCGCCATTTCGATTCCGTCTCTTCATGAGAGGAGGCAGGTACAGTCCTGCCCAGTTCCGGATCGAGAGTTAACTGGCGAAGCTTGCGCGAAGGTGGCTCAGAAGCCTGTCTGGATGCGCGAAAAAACCATATCGGTGAAAATGGAAATCTGCGAGCCGACGAAATGTGCCGATAAGCCTATGGTAACGAAAACCGCCACGATCTTCGGAACGAAGGTAAGCGTCGCTTCCTGAACCTGCGTCAGCGCCTGAATCAACGCGATGATGAGGCCGACGACCATGGCCGCGCCAACCGCGGGGCCCGCCGAGATGAGAACGGTCCAGATGGCCGCCTGGAAAATATCGAGCGCGTCGGCTTCATTCATCGTCTGGCAACCTCATATTGCCGTTGGAAAGCAGCCAGCGTCAGCTGGACTGCGTCTCATTCGAAGTACCGGTACCGCCAGTTTCGCCAGCACCATCGGTTTCGCCAGCACCATCGGTTTCGCCAGCACCATCGGTTTCGCCAGCACCATCGGTTTCGTTATCGCCGCTCGATACTGGGGCCGAATCAGCAATGGTGACGCCGGCCTGGACCAAAATCTTACCGCCATCCTTCGTCGTTGCAATGATGCCGTCGGAATAAACCTTGACCGAAGAGATGACGCCTTTGACGCTGCCGTCGGCGCTTTCCATATACTTGCCGATGTAGCTGCCGGCCTGAGTGAGGCTCGAGCTGGCAAGCAGCGTGTCGAGCTTGCTGTTCGTCTGGATCGTCTGCTCGACCTGCGAGAAGCTTGCAAGCTGCGCCATCTGCTCACTGGCATCTACCGGGTCCGTGGGATCCTGGTTCTTCATCTGCGCGACGAGCAGTTGCAGAAAATTGTCGTAGTTGAGCGTGGCTTTCTGCTGCGCAGCCTGTGTGCCGTCCGAGGTGGTCGAAGAGCCTACCCCGCTAACGCCGTCTACCGCCATGGCGCAATCTCCTTGCGAATCTGCTCGACCATCGTCGGATGCATTTCCTGGTTGTTCAGAATGCCGTCCTCTATCGGATAGAGGCTGCGGATAGCCTTCAGGGCATCGAATGCACGGCCGGTCGAGACGAGACCGTCGATGCGCTTCAATTCGGCCAGAACCTCTTCGTTCCTGAAGCAGGTCAGCAGCATGGTGATCGACTTGCGGAACATCGCCGTCGACTGCTCCTTGCCTTCCGGATTGATCAGGATCATCTGGGCGATGAAGTAGAGCTGACGCAGCGGCGTCGTGGCCTCTTCCGGCTGGAGAACATGGTTTTCAAGAAGGAACGTCACATCATTCAGGAATTCCAGTGCGACCTTTCGATCAACGCGCAAAACTGCGCCGTTGATGAAGATCTTCTCCCCAGCTTTAAGCGAAATACGAAGTGTACTTTTCATTTAAGTCCATCCCTGATGATGGTGGTAACGTCAATAACGCCTTGGTAGTTACTTGATTGGCGCCGCCGAATCTTGTCGCATTCCTTCAAGATCCAGATTGCAATCGAAATCAGATTGGCCCGCAATTCGATTTCGAGCTGATTGTCGGGATGCTTGAGATCTTCGATAAAGCTCACCCAAACACGCCGGGTATAGAACAGTGCTTCAACGGCTTCCTGGGTGTATTTTTCCTTGTCGCGCGCCACCTTGAGCATTTCTATTGACCGATCGAGAACTTGCCGTTCCCGCTCCTTCGCATCGGTCACCGAGTCTTGCATAACCTCGGAATAAGAGAACTGATACATTCATGCATCCTTCTTTGGATTACGCGCCTTTGATCATCAAAGGTAATTTACAAGGCTCAGTTGCTGTATTTTCGATACGATCGTGTAGGCCGCTTCCAGCTGTGTCTGCAAAGACTTGACGAGGGTGGAGGCCTCCGCCGGGTCTACACCCTGAAGATCAACGACCTTGTTGTTGATGATGGAGGCCTGCGCATCGAGAGCATCGTTCGCCTTCGTGACGCGCTCCTCCGAGAGACCGAGCTGGCTTTGTTGCGCGACGAGACCCGCGGTCGACTGCGCTGCATAGCCGATCGCCCGGTCGGAGACGGCGTCCATGGCATCGGAACCAAGGCCCTGATCGATCAGCGCGTTCGTCATCACCGTAGCCATCGCGAGATAACGCATGCCGTCGGAATTAGCATTGGTGGACGACGTGATGACTTCCGAGTTGCTGATGCGGCTCGTCATGTTCTGGTTCGATGCCTGGGACCAGCCGGTCACCGGATCCGTCCAGCTCGCCACGCTGAACATCGGCTCGACCGTGTTGGTCATGAAGGTATTCATTTCAGCCGCCGACAGATCACTGACCCCCTTGCCCAACCCGGTCGCATAGCTGTTCAAATCAGCGACGATCTGCGCCTCTACGGCCGCACTGCGATCCGTCAGCGGCGGAACGTCTGTATTGACGCCGGAGAACAGGTATTCACCGCCGGAAATCATGTTTCCGGTGTCCATCAGCTGCGCAAATGCTGAGGTGGCGGACTGGAGAGTAACAGCAATGGAGGTCGCTGTCTGGCTTCCCTTGAGCGCTGTCAGATTGCCAACAAGAGTGTCGCTGGCCTTCTGCATCTCGGCCAAGCCGCTCTGGGACATTTCAAGACGAAGCGCGACGGTCGAATTGCTGTCCTTGAAGGACGAAATGCGATCGAGTTCGCGCGTATAGTTTATGCTTTTAGCCGAATCGATGCCGAGCGATAAGCCGATGTCGGCGTAGGTTCCCGTTGTGGCTTCGATTGAGGCCTGGACCATCTGGTTCTGCGACTGACGGATCGTCAGGCGCATGGCATTCTGAATGGCTGAACTAGAAATGAAAGAGCTCTTCATGGCTTAACTCGCTATATCCAGCAATGACTTCAGCATCTCATCCACGGCGTTGAGAATCTTCGTCCCTGCTTTGTAGGATTGCTCGATGTCGAGAAGCAGCGTCAGTTCCTCGTCAAGATTGACGCCCGTCTCGTTGGAATAAGCCTCATCCGATCGGGAAAGCGCTGCTGCAGTATTTTCCGCCGCACCGCTTGCGTCGCTGCGGTATTGTTCCAGCCAGCCGATGGAGTTCGATGCGAAGTCCATGATGCTGACATTCGAATCGAGACCGGTCGCCGAATTGAAGCCGGTGACGCCTGCGCCGGGATCGAAGTCCATCTTGGCGCCCATAGCGTTGTAGAGCTTGTCGAGCTGTGTCGCGTAGCCGCCATTCTTGTTGGGGGCGGGGTTTTGATCGAACGCGGCGCCATTGATCGCGCCATCGCGCAGTTTCATCGGGTCGCCGCCGAGTGATGTCACCACCGCCGGATTGACCTTGATGCTGCCTGCAATTCCATCGATGACGGCACCGGCGGTTGGTGTGTCGCCCGCAGTGCCGTCCGGCTGCGTCCATGTAAAAAGACCTGGCAGCGTGCTGGTTCCGGCCGTATTCGTCTCCGAAAAGAGGCTGACGAGACCCTTGGCGACTTCATCGAGCTGCGACTGGAATGTCGGCGCGACTTCGTCGCGAAGCTGGAGAAGCGCCGTGAGGCTGCCGCTTGCGGACGTCGTTCCACCCTTTCCAGGGACCAACGCCACGCCGTCAATGTAAACCGCGTTTCCGACTGTGCTTGTGTCGTAGGTGCTTTGGCCCTGGAACGTGACGGAGCGCGGGACGGTATCGAAAAGCACGACGCCGTCCGGCGTGTAGAGCGCCATATCGTTGCCGTTGCGCGTGACGGCGTTGACGCCAACAATATTGGAAATCTGCTTCAGGAGGCGGTCGCGTTCATCAAGCGCCGTTGAAGGATCGGCATTCGTGTTGACGGCATTCTTGACCGCGTTGTTCGCGGTTTCAAACTGGGAGAGAAGCGTGTTGAGCTGGTCAACTGAGTTGCTGATCGACTTGTCCGCACTCGCACGGACCTGCTGGACAGCGTCCGTCGAATTGTTCAGCGAGTTCGCGAGGTCCTGCGCCGCGGTGATCGCGCCCTGAGCGGCAATCGCGTTGTTCGGCGTAGTCCGGAACGCGGAGAGCGCATTCCGGAAATTCGCCAAATATGTGGTAGGGGCGGTTTCGTAGTCATTGCCACCGACAATGGATTTCAGGTCCTCGAGACCGTTCAGGAGCGTCTGCTGCGCACTGTCTTTTGAATTGGCATTCACAAACTGGCGAAGGAGGGCATCCTCCTTCGCGCGGTCAATCTTGACGACCTGAGCCCCGTTCAGCGATGTGCTGATTAACGCCTGCCGACGCACGTAATCCTTATTGCCGGCATTGGCGATATTGTTCGATACGACGCTGCTCTGAGTGCCCGTCGTATTGAATATGCTTTGAGCCGTATTAAGTGCGGAAGTGAGCGACATGGCTTGGTCGTTACCTTACTTATCTCTTGAGGTTGACGAGGACGTCCATGATGTCCGCGCCCGTCTGGAAGACCTTCGAATTGGCCGTGTAGCTACGCTGCGACTCGATCATTTCCGTCAGTTCGCCAGCGAGGTCGACATTCGAGCCTTCAAGGGCACCGGACTGGATGGACCCGAGACCGTTCGTCTGCGGGAAACCGGTAACGGTGACGCCCGAACGTCCATTTGCCTGGTACACGTTGCCGCTGAGGAGGGTCAGTTCGTCGGGACTTGCGACGGTCGCAAGAGGAATGCGGTAGATGGGCCTCGGATCGCCTTCGTCATAGTTGGCATAAACGGTGCCGTCCTTGTCGATTGTGACGCCGGTTACCTCGCTCGCCGGCTGCCCATTCGGCGTGCCGGTGCCGCTGTTGGATGCAGCCTTTTGCGTGAACTGCGAGAGGTCCATGTCGATGTTCAGGTTGCTGATGTTATCAACGAGCGGGAGATTGCTCGTGATAGTGCCGGCATCCGGATCGGTTGCGTCCGTTATGAGGTTGCCCTTCGTATCGAAAACCATAGTGCCTGAGCCGACGAGTGCGTCACCAGGGGCAGCAGGCGGAGCGGCCGAATAGGGGAACGGGCTGCTGCCGGTGGCGGCGGCGTCGTGTCTATAGACGGCGACGTCCCACTCGCCAGAGGTGGTGCCCGTCGCACCCGCGCTCTTGGTAAAATAGAGATCGTACTGAACCTTCGCGCCGAGTTTGTCATAGACAACCATCGACGTTTTGAAGGTGTTCGCCTTGCCTGTGGAGTCAACACCCGGATCCTGGTTTGCACTTGGCAGGTCAGCCACGGGGACGACCGGCATATCGGAGTCGAGGTTGCCCTTGAAGTTTGCTGCCGTCGATTCAATGGCGGTCAGACCGGACTGGTTGACATTGATCGGAAGGAGACCATCGAAGCCGTTGACGACGACCGCCGGCGGGCCGGAGGTGTAGGGATAACCCATGAGCGTAAAGCCGGCAGCATTCACCAGATTGCCGTTCTTGTCCGGGCTAAAATCGCCAGCTCGGGTCAGCACCGGAATGCCGTCCGGGCTCTGCACGATGAAGAAGCCGTCGCCAGAGATCGCCAGATCGGTACCCGACGTGGTGTAGGTCATATCACCCTGGGCGCTGACCGACTGACGTACCGACGTCTGCACGCCGCCCGAATTGTAGTTGCCCGCAGTCGACGGCAGAACCAGCGAAGAAAAGGAGGTCGAAACCGCCTTGTAGCCGGTCGTGTTCGCGTTCGCGATATTGTCGGAGACGGTGCTCAGGCGGTTTGCCTGTGCATTCATGCCCGACACGGCCGTCTTCATGCTCCCGAAAATACTCATCTGAAAACCTCGTTTTCCTTGATAGCCTGGAGAGTATTTGGCGGGCCTTGCGTGAAGCTGTCTGGGACGGACTGCCTGACCGAAATATTGAAAGGCACGTCCGCGTCGGCCCGCTGCCGTAAAATCAATTCCAGTCGATGCAGTAACCGAGGAAGCGCTTGGAATCGACCGGATCGAAGCCCAGTTTCTTGCGCAGCTTCTTGCGGAGCTTGGAGATGTGGCTTTCAACGACGTTCTCTTCGACTTCCTCGTCGAAGATGCCGTAGATGGCGTTGAAGATCTGGGTTTTCGTGACGCGGCGGCCGCGGTTGGCGATCAGGTACTCGAGAATACGGCGCTCGCGACGCGGAAGCGCAAAGACTTCGCCGTTGATTTCGGGATCGCGGCCGTCCGAGAAGACGCGGATCGCGCCGATGTCGGTGTGCGTCGAAATCGCCTTCAGGCGCCGCCGGATTGCAGCAGCCCGCGCGAGTATCTCGCGGGGATGAACCGGCTTGCGAACGACATCGTCGACACCGCAATCAAAAAGTGCAAGCGTGTTTTCGAGCGAAGGCTGATCGCTGACCGCGATCACCGGCGCCTGGGAGCGATCCCGGATGGCGCGCGGCAGCTCCAACGTCTGCCTGCCCTGACCAATCAGAAAAGCCTCGACAGCCGCAATATCGGATTCGGCCGCCGTCTGCACCCACTCTCCGAATTCCTTGGGATCAAAGCCGGTGGAGGGAATGCCCTCACGGCCAAACAGTGATGTGTACCCATCTTTCACGAGCTCACGCTCATCAACCACGACGATCATTCGTCCGCCTCCGAATCAGTGTGGCACCTCGATGCGCCTATGGGTACGAATCGCGCGATTCTGGGACAAGCTGCTGGAACTCAATGGCAGAAATTAATAGTTGATTAACAATTTGGCCGCGATTTGCTCTATATTTAGTATGTCTCATCGACTTTCGACACAAAAATCGCGTGGAAAGTTTAATGAACTGTAAATTAGGCCTTGCGAATCCAATTTTGGGCCAAAAGTTGCCACATTGCGGCACGATTCCGTTTTGTTCACATTTTTCAATTTTTGATTGTATCAGTTCTGGCAAAAAGTACTCGCATTGGGAGTCCACTTGCCGTAGCCGGTAGCGACCAGATTCGCGATAACACGACAGACATATTGCTTCTGGGCAGGGTTATTGTTCGGCCCAGCATGGTATCTGGCTACCGCCATGGTCCAGGTCTCATGGCGGTCGTGGAGATTGCGAAGGAACTTCGCCGCATATTCGACATTGCGATGCGGGTCGAACATGTCTTCCGCTGAACGGAAGTTCTCACCATGAAAGTAATGGTTGATTTGCATGCACCCGATATCGATCAGCTTGGCACCGCTATTGAGCGCCAAATAGAACTGTCTCAACGCGTCCTGCTCGGACGGAGGAAAGACTGCCTTGCCTTCTATGTTGAGCGCGAAAGGATAAAGCGAACCCTTGCGCCCGGTCTCCGTTAGCCCCACGGAATAGAGAATGCCTTCCGGTATGCCGTATCTCGCGGCAGCAGACTGGATCTCCTTCTCGCAGGCTCCGGTGGAGGCACTTGCGCTAGAGGTAAACGCTGCCAGGAGCACTACTGCCAGAGGCGCCAGAAGCAGTCTCAGCATCGGTCTCGCCTCCACCATTGAAGCCTCCGTTTCCGCTCTGCGGTTGGCTGTGTCGCTCGCGTGCTTCACCGCCCTGCCCCTGCTGCAGCGATTGCTGCTGCTGCGGAAACTGTCCCTGCGCATTTGGCTGGTTGCCGGCATCCGGCTGCGCCGCAGGGGTCATGCTGATCGTCACTTTGTCGACGGCATAACCCTGACTGCGCAGCGCTTCGATGATGTGGTCCTGATCTTCCTTGAGCTGACGGTATGCGGCGCCGGTCGCAACCTTCAGATCGACGTTCAGAGCGTCGCCGGAAAGCCGCATGGTTGCCGTGACGACCCCGAGATCGACCGGCGCCATCTGGATCTTCAGGGTATTGACCACCTTTCCGGTGGTCGTCCATTCGGCAGCATTCGAGAGCGCGGAACCGGGCTGCATCGCACGCGCCCATTCGCTGTCACCGCTGATCGCCGCTGTAAGGGACGCAGAATTCTGTGCGAGTCCGATAAAGCGGCGCGAATCGAGGACCGTGACGGTCTCGCCATCGCCCTTGACCTTGCCGCTGGCCGAGCTGTCCTGATCAACAGCGATACGCATGTCCATCGACTGGCCACGTCCGTCTGCGCGACTTAGCCGGAATTTCGTCTTTCCATCGGCGTCGGCAGCCCCGTCGGTGGCAGGCAGTTGCTCACCGCTCGTGTTGGCACCGATTGCCGCCAAGGCTGTCTGTGCAGCACCTGGCTCAGCCGTCTCCACCCCGCGTAAACGCGCAGTGGACGCGCCCCCCTTGCCGCCACTCGCCTTCTCGCCGGCAGTGTCGTTCTTTGCATTCATATGCACGAGGGGTATCGCCGTGGCGACGCGGGCATCCGGTGAATCGCTGTTCAGCAGGCCGAGCACATCAGAGGCTGAGTCTGTGCCAGAGAGGGAGCTTGGGTCCGGGTCGGCGTTTTTGTCTCCACGGGTCCCGCTCGTTTTCGCTGGCTTGGTTCCCTTCACCGGATGAGCCTCGGCCTTGTCGTCGCGGCTTATGCCGTTCTTCACGTCAAGCGTCTCTGCGGCCGTATCGCCGCCGTCCTCGATTTGACCCTTGCCGGATTTGCCAATCGTGATTGCTGCTTCCGGCGGCGTCAGCACCTGTTGCTTCAAGGACGCGTCGCGAAGATCAATCATGGGCTTCATCCGGGCGCCTTGGCGCACGCCATCTGCTGCATGTGCATCTTCACTACCTGGCGCATCCCCACGGTCGGTGCCGGCCTGGTTTACAGAATCATTGTTCTGAGAACTGCTTCCGGCCTTGGAGACCAGGTCGGAAAAGCCGCCCTTATCTTGATCGTTGCGCTTTGCAGCCGCACCATTGCCTCTGGCAGCCTGCGCTGCCTCGGCGGCGACGCCTCCTCCCGGAACGCTCATGTCCATCGTCAATTGCCTTCTTTGCTTAAAAGCCCGTCGATTTCATCGAGTTTCGCACGGCTCGTCGTCATGAAAGATGTGAATGCCGAGTCAGCATCCTGCTGACCCTCAGTGCTGCCGGATGCCGGGCCTGGCGCTGCCCCATCGTCAACGGGCTCGGAAGGTGCCGAAGACCCGGGCAGAGATCCATCGCTGGCCGATGCGGCAGCCTGTCCAGAAGTATTTTCTTCATTAGCAGGCTTAGATTTTGATGCTTGCGTCAGGCTTGCCACGTCCGGTTCTTGCAACACCTGCTCCGCAATTGATTGCGCCGCGGCTCGAAGCGCACGATCACGCGGGGAGAGTTCGCTGTCGGCAACGCTGCTGATGCTTTTGGCCGCGGCGTCGACATCGGCGGTGGAGACTGAGGCCATGTTTCCGTAAAAATCCGCAACCGGGCCGAGGGCATTATCCTCTGCACCGGCAAGCGACTGCGCATATGTCGCCGCTGTTTTCGCAAGCTCGGCCTTGCCCGCAATGCCGGCAGCGCGCGCGATACGAAGATAGACCTCGCGCCGCCTTGGCTCATCCATGAAGGACAGGATGGCGACGATATCTTCCGTCTTCACTTCGTTGTGTTCGATCACCAGCTTGACGAAGAGATCAGCGAATTGGCTTGCATAGGGCGAGTGAAGGAAGCGCCGCACATAGCGCTGCGAGTAGCCGAGCCCCCTGTCGACCAGGCCCGCTTGGACGCTGATCGCGACAGAACGGCGAAGCGCTGCTTCTTCGACGATCGTGCCTGGGACAACAAGACGTGCCTGATCGTAGAGCTTGAGCGCTTCGGTAGGGTTCTGCGCCACCATGACATTACCCGCGACCAGATCGAGGTAAGGACCGATCTTCTTGTCCTGATACTCGTTGGCGATATCGACCAGTGACTTCGCGACGAGCAGGCCCTTGCCGCTTAGATACTTGCGTAGAACATCGGTCACGCGATTGTCGAAATAGCCGTTCACATCGCGAGCGATCAGATACTCGAGCGTAGCCGGATTGCCGCCGCTCATGGCATAGATGAGTGCGGCATCGACATTGCGGGCGTCCTCGAAGACGGAAGGGTCCACGGACCGCAGGCGCTGATCTATCGTCCCCAGCATGAAGCGCTGCATCTCGCCGGCCGAGCTATCCCCGAGAGCAACCGAGTCCTGCACGAACTGGAGCGAACGCAGCATCTTGTACGGCGCCGCGTTTTCCTGATCTCCTCCGGCCGCGACGGCAGGCGAAGCGATCGCCAGTCCGACAGCCAGAAGAAGATGACGGTGCTGCAAGCGCGCCATGAGCTTATCCTTGATCCGCCTGAACCAGGATTTCAATGCGGCGGTTGGCAGCATTGAATGGGTCATCCGGCAGCTTCAGCTTGCGATCGGCAAAGCCGGAAACCTGGGAGATGCGTTTCTCATCCAGCCCGCCGCGGACGAGCATGTAGTAGGCTGCCTGGGCACGATCCGTCGAGAGGCGCCAGTTTGCGTTGTCGGTTCCCTTGTACTGGCGGCCATCCGTATGGCCGCGGATTACCACCGCTCCCTGACGATCCTTTAGAATTTCGCCAATCTTTTCCATTGCCAGCACCATTTCCTTGCGCGGAACGGCGGAGCCGACATTGAACATGGAGCTGTCGCTCTGGTCAGAGAGGCTTACGAGCAGCCCGCCTTCCGCCGGTGTGACGGTCAAGCCCTCCGCAAGCTTACCCGCGACCCCACCGATCTGCTTGGCGATTTCCTGCTGCAGTTCCTCGGCCTGCTTCTGTGCGTCGGCCGCCGTTTGCGCGGCAGATGTCTGTCCGCCAGTTGCGGCTGCACTCGGCTTGCCCGGGGATAGGGCGGCGCTTTCATTGGGCGCTTTGTCCTGTGGCAAATTGACAGGTTCTGCTGCCTGATCCGCGCTCGAGGCGACAGCCTCCGCCTTCGCTAGTTCCGTCGCATCGGGTTTTGGATTCGGGTCGGCTTGATCGGCTGCAGCCTGTGCGGTCTTTTCGGCTGGGGTCTGGGGGGCCTTGTCTGTCTGTGAAACCTCGACCTGCTTCGTCCAGAAATCCGGGTCGAACGGATCGCGATAAGCCTGCCCGCCATCGGCGCCGGTTGCAGGGCCGGAATCGCTCGCGCCACCCTCTCCCTTAACGCTGACATTTGCCTGCTGACCGACTTCCTGTGCAATCTCAGCCAGAACAGAGTAAGGATTTTCGAAGAAATTGGCTTCGGAGTAATTCGTCTTGTCGCCGGAGGACGAGGTCTGATCGTCACCATTGGCTGCAGACGCGCCCTTGGTGGGCTCATCCTCCTTTTCCTTTGATTTGTCCTGCTTCTCCTCGCCGTCGGCTTGGTCGACAGGCTTTTTCAAGCCTTTTTCGGTCGGCTTCTCATCCGCGAGCTTGATCGGATTGAAGTAGGTGGCCACCGACGCCTTCGTCTCCTCGTTCGCGGCGTTGACAAGCCACATGACGAGGAAGAACGCCATCATCGCGGTCATGAAATCGGCATAAGCGATTTTCCATGCTCCGCCATGCCCGCCCTCATGGTCGCCGCCACCATGCCGTTTGACGATGATGACTTCGTTCCTGCCGTGGTGATGATTTTCGCTTTCGCTCATTCAAGAACTTTCTTCAGGCTGGCAGACCAAGCGGAAATGCGCGTGACCAGGACGGAATCCTCGACCTCAACAGCGAGATCGACATCATCGGTCTCCTGATGGCGCAGCAGATTCTGTCTTTCGCCCATTTCGGCCTTGAGCAATTCAAAGAGCTGTGCCGGGCCTTTGACTGTCATCGAGCCTGGCGCGCCTTCCAAGATTGCCTCGTGCAATAACGTCGCAAGACTTGAGACGGCTTCGGCAGCAACCGCTTCCGTCAGCACCGGCGCTATCGCTTTCGCGGTCGCGGCGCTCACGAGATTGGCGACCTCCGCGGCAATTGCATCTAGCCGGCGTGCGATCACCCCCGCCATCTCTTCTGCATGCTTTGCCACCAGGTCGTCTTTCTCCCGCTGGTGGACAAGCGCGATTGCCTGGGCCTCGAGCTCGTATTTCTCGGTCAACTCGGCCGTAGCCGCCGCGTGGCCTTCGCTGTAGGCCTCGCGGCGCTCGGCCTCGACGTCGACCGCCGGCGGCATTTCCGATGTGTCCGGCAAGCCGCCGTAGCTATCGTCCGCAAAGCTGTTAAGGTCGATGACCGGCTCAGCGGGTTTCGTCTCTCCGAAGTCCTTCAAATACCGGGAAAGCATAGCGCTCATCAAAACCACCCGGCCTTTGCAATCAGTTTCGGCATGCGCGCGTCCCGCCTCAAACGAATCAAACCTACGCCAGCAGCGGCTTCGAAGGCCTTCGGCAGCCCTCGGCACGGCTCACAACGTCTCTGGTCGAAACTAGAAAGCCAAACTTGCGCGAGGATGAATGGCAGTCTCCCGCCTGCCATTCGCGAGGCGCAACTACTCAAGCAGGATGAGAATCTTGCTCGCGGAGGTGTTCATGATCGAG
Source organism: Rhizobium sp. SVR5-9E (assembly GCF_056755095.1). Classification (NCBI taxonomy): domain Bacteria; kingdom Pseudomonadati; phylum Pseudomonadota; class Alphaproteobacteria; order Hyphomicrobiales; family Rhizobiaceae; genus Rhizobium; species Rhizobium sp. SVR5-9E. The sequence goes on from NZ_JBNDHS010000004.1 coordinate 112,123, forward strand.
AGTGCTTCAGTCCCCATGTCCCGCGCCGTTTCGAACGCGGCCTGTCGGGCCGAAGCTTCATCCATATCGGTATCGACAAGAGCGCCAATGCCCGTCTTCAGGGATTTCGAAAGCGTCTCCACGTAGCTCTGCCGATCCTCGATGCGCGCGTTCATCGTGCCGAGCCCGGTGGCCGTGGTATTGAGGCTCGAGAGGACGTTATCCAACACGTTGAGCATGTCCTGCAGGTCTTGCGACGTCGAGTTGACCGAGATCGATATCTGGGTGCCAGTTGCGGGCGTGGTCGAACCAGCATCGAGCAGATAGTAGTTGCGGGCTGGCACGGCAGCTGGATCGGCACTTATCGATTTCGTCAGCAGGCCGCGGTTGGCGTCGGCCGTATCGATCATGATTGCGTCGGCAGCCGGGTAAGTAATGTTCTGCGGGTAGAATTCACCATTCGGGCCGCGCACGAATCCGCCGGTAACGGACCGCTGCGTCGGCGCGGTCGCGTCGCGGTTCAGCAGCCAGTTCTCGCCGTTGAAATTCACGGAATTTACGACGGTATTCAGCTGCGCTTTGTACTGATCCAGGGTGATGTTGAGCTTACCCCGGTCGTTGGCCGGGTCGGTCGCCGAAACAATCGTAGAGCGCATCTTCGAAACCACATCGATGAGAGAGGTCAGCGCGGTATACGTCGTGTCGACCTTGGCGCCGCCGACACCGAGGGCGTCGTCGATCGTCTTCATCGCGTTGTCGTCGGATCGCAGAGTCGTCGCAGCCGCCCAGGAGGTCGCATTATCCGCGGCCGTCTCAACACGCATCATCGACGATATCTGCCGCTGAATGGAGTCAGCCTCCTTGTTAACGCCGCGAAGAACGGTGAGCACGTTCAACGCGCCTACGTCTGTTATGGTGTAGGCCATCGATAAATCCTCGAAATGAAGGAAAAGGGACAGGCCGGTTTCCCGGCAGCGACCTAGCTGGCTTCATGCCTCCGGCTGGTCCCTCCAACCGGTGCGTCGCAATCAAATCAACTCTTCGCTGAAATTAACCTGACATTTACCTCGGCGGCAAGTGCCCGCGAACCGTCGACGCAAGCTTTAGGCAAGCTCTTGATTTCGCGAAAGAGAAGTCGCCGTGAGCGGGCAATTCCTGGTCGTAAATACGCAAGAGCCGCGCCCGGGAGGCGCGGCTCTGATTCTCCGTTCGCAGAGCCGGTGCGCTGCCGGCGTTGCTGTTTTTATTTGAAGAGCGACAGGATGTTCTGCGACGAGGAGTTGGCGATCGACAGCGACTGAACAGCGAGCTGCTGCTGCGTCTGCAGTGCCGTCAGCTTGCTGGATTCCGCTTCCATGTCGGCGTCTACGAGCTTGCCGACACCCTTGTCGATCGAGTCCATCAGCTTCGACACGAAATCGGTCTGCATGTCGATGCGCGAGTTCATCGAGCCGAGCGACGCTGCCGCGCTGGTCATCTGCTTGAGGGTGGTGTCGACGAACTGGATCATGAAGTCTAGGGCATCTTTCTCGTCGAAGCCTCCGCCCATATTGCCAGACACCGTCGTGAGGTCGGTGATATCGAGATCGGCCACCGAGAAGCCGGCATTGCTCGTTCCGCCGGTCGCCGCATTGCCGGTATCGACATAGTAGGGTGTGCCGGCACCGTCGTCATAGGAAACTTCCTGCCCTGCCGTCGGTTGAGTCGCTGTGAGCAATACCCACTTGTCCTGGCCGTTAAGCTGCAGGTACTGGGGCACACCGCCGGCATCGAGGGCAACCGTCTGACCGCTGGCGTTCGTCGAGAACGTCAGGGCGGGGCTAGCGTTTAGCAGAGTATTGGTCGAATAGGCCTTGACGATTTGAGTCGTTGCCACGCCGTTGACGTTGACGTTCACTGATACGCCATCAGTACCGCTGAACACGGCCTCGGTGTCGAGAATGCCCTTGCCGTAGCTGCCCACTGCTCCCGTGTCGAACAGGACCGTGGTGCTGTCGAGGATATAGTTGACCTTCGTAACTGCGACGTTGCCGGAGGCATCGCGCACGAAGGAGGCGACGACGTTCTTGGTCACTGAGCCGCCGCTGATGTCGGCCTGGAGCCAGTTTTCGCCGGAGAACGAGGCAGCGTCACTGATGCTCTTCAGCTGATCCTGAAGCTGCTTGATTTCGGTCTGGATCTTTCCCTTGTCAACGCCGTCTTCGGTGGCGGCGACCAGCTTGTTCTTGATCTCGGTGACCACGTCGATAGCGGCGTTCATGCCGGAATAGGCGGTATCAACTTTGGCGGAACCGAGGCCGAGAGCGTCGGAAACCGCGGAAAGCGCGCCATTGTCGGAGCGCATGGTCGTTGCGATCGACCAGTAGGCGGCATTGTCGGCAGCGTCGCTGACGCGCAGACCGGAGGAAACACGGTTCTGCGTATCCTCCAGGCTGGCGTTAACGCCGCGCAGCGTCTGGAGTGCGGCCATTGCGGACGTATTCGTCAAAATGCTCGTCATGGAAAGGGTGCCCCTGTTGGCTGCTTAAAAAAGGGACATTCCGGATTTCACCGGCAACGGTGCCAGCTTCATGCCTGTTAACCCGCGCTTAAAGTCGGTTAACTCACCGTTTCTATGCAGCCAAGAAACAGCAATATGGTTAACGCAGGGTTAACGCCGAATAGCGAAAATGACGCCGGCCGGAGAAAAGCCGGCCAGCGCCTGTTTTCGTCAGCCAATCCGACGAGCCTGACGCTCTTAACGGAAGAGCGACAGGATGTTCTGCGACGAGGAGTTGGCGATCGACAGCGACTGGACAGCCAGCTGCTGCTGCGTCTGCAGCGCCGACAGCTTGCTGGATTCCTCTTCCATGTCGGCGTCTACGAGCTTGCCGACGCCGGAGTCGATGGAGTCCATGAGCTTCGAGACGAAGTCGGTCTGCATGTCGATGCGCGAGTTCATCGAGCCGAGCGACGCGGCCGCACTGGTCATCTGCTTGAGCATGGAGTCGACGTGCTGGATCATGAAGTCCAGGGCATCCGAGTTGCTGAAGCTGCCGCCCATATTGCCTTGTACCGTGGCGAGGTCGGTGATGTCGAGATCGTATACCGAGAAGCCGGCCTGTGCGGCCGTTACGCCGGTCGCCACTTTGCTGGTATCGACATAGTAGGAGGTACCGGCACCGTCGTCATAAGCAACGTCCTGCCCTGCCGTCGGCTGAGTCGCGGTCAGCTCTACCCACTTGTCCTGGCCGTTAAGCTGCAGATACTGAGGCACACCGCCGGCATCGAGGGCAACCGTCTGACCGCTTGCGTTCGTTTGGAACGTCAGGGCGGGGGTCGCGCTCAGCAGAGTGTCGGTCGAATAGGCCTTGATCGCTTGAGTCGTTGCCACGCCATTGATGTTGACGGTTACGGATACACCATCCGTACCGGTGAACAGGGCCTCGTTGTCGAGAATGCCCTTGCCATAGCCGCCTGTCGCGCCGGTGTCGAACAGGATCGTGGTGCTGTCGAGGGTATAGTCGACCTTCTTGACCGAGACGTTGCCGGAGGCATCGCGTACGAAGGAAGCGACGACGTTCTTCGTCACCGCGCCGCCGCTGATATCGGCTTCGAGCCAGTTTTCGCCGGAGAACGAGGCAGCATCGCCGATGCTCTTCAACTGATCCTGCAGCTGCTTGATTTCGCCCTGGACCTTCGCCTTGTCGACGCCGTCTTCGGTGGCGGCGACCAGCTTCTGCTTGATCTGGGTGACGACGTCGATGGCGGCGTTCATGCCGGAATAAGCGGTATCGACCTTGGCGGAACCGAGGCCGAGAGCGTCAGAAACGGCGGAAAGCGCGCTGTTGTCGGAGCGCATGGTCGTTGCGATCGACCAGTAGGCGGCGTTGTCGGCAGCGGAACCGACGCGCAGACCGGACGAAACGTGAGCCTGCGTATTCGAAAGGCTCTTATTGATGCCCTGCAACGTCTGCAGAGCGGCCATGGCCGCGCCATTGGTGAGAATGCTCGTCATGATACTAGTGTCCCTTATTGAAAACGAATGGGAGGGGACATTCCGGACCTTTACCGGGAACGGCTATCAGCATCATGCCTGCTAACCGGTTAGTTAGGTTAACCGCCGTTTCGATGGTCCTAGAAGACACCAATATGGTTAAGGAACACTGAACGCTGGATTGAAAAAGTGTAAACAAAACCGTAACTTACACGGCCAACATTAACCTACTCTTAAACAATTCGCGGCCGGGAACGACCCGGCCGCGAGTTCATTCGAAATCCTGCGTCGCTCTTAGCGGAAGAGCGACAGGATGTTCTGCGACGAGGAGTTGGCGATCGACAGCGACTGGATGGCGAGCTGCTGCTGCGTCTGTAGGGCTGTCAGCTTGCTGGATTCCTCTTCCATGTTGGCGTCTACGAGCTTGCCAACGCCGGAGTCGATCGAGTCCATGAGCTTCGAGACGAAGTCGGTCTGCGTGTCGATGCGCGAGTTCAGCGAACCGAGCGACGCTGCCGCACTGGTCATCTGCTTGAGAGCCGAGTCGACAGACTGGATCATAAAGTCCAGAGCATCCGACGCGGTAAAGCTGCCGCCCATATTGGTTGCCACAGTCTGGAGATCGGTGATGTCAAGATTTGACACCGAGAAGCCGGCCGCCTGGTTCGTTACTGCGGTCGCCGCATTGCCGGTATCGATATAGTAGGACGTGCCGGCACCGTCGTCATAGGCCACTTCCTGCCCTGCCGTCGGCTGAGCCGCAGTCAGCTGTACCCACTTGTCCTGACCGCTGAGCTGCAGATACTGAGGCGTACCGCCCGCATCGAGGGCCACCGTCTGACCGCTGGCGTTCGTCGAGAACGTCAGACTGGGGGTCGCATTCAGCAGATTGTCGGTCGAGTAGCCCTTGACCGTCTGGGTCGACGCAACACCATTGATGTTGACGGAGACCGTTACACCGTCGGTGCCGGTGAACCGGACGTTATTGTCGAGAAGGCCGTTGCCGTAGCCGCCGGTTGCGCCGGTGTCGAACAGAACCGAGGTGCTGTCGAGGGCATAGTCGACCTTCTTGACCGAGACGTTGCCCGAGCCATCGCGCACGAAGGAGGCGACGACGTTCTTCGTCACTGAGCCGCCGCTGATGTCGGCCTGGAGCCAGTTTTCGCCGGAGAACGAGGCAGCATCGCCGATGCTCTTCAGCTGGTCCTGCAACTGCTTGATTTCGCCCTGGACCTTCGCCTTATCGACGCCGTCTTCGGTAGCGGCGACCAGCTTCTGCTTGATCTGGGTGACGACGTCGATGGCGGCGTTCATGCCGGAATAGGCGGTATCAACCTTGGCGGAACCCAGGCCGAGCGCGTCGGAAACGGCGGAAAGCGCGCTGTTGTCGGAGCGCATGGTCGTTGCGATCGACCAGTAGGCGGCGTTGTCGGAAGCGGAACCGACGCGCAGACCGGACGAAACGTGAGCCTGCGTATTCGAAAGGCTCTTGTTGATTCCCTGCAACGTCTGCAGAGCGGCCATTGCGGACGTGTTCGTTACAATACTTGTCATAGTTGTCCCCTGAAACTCGGTACAAAAAAGGAGGACATACCGGACTTTTAATACCGGTAATGACGGACCAGCCTCATGCCACTCGGTTCATCAATCTTAAAACCAAACCCGTCATGTCAGGCCAATCTCGTCGCTATTGCTTGCTAATTCCTTAAGCCCAGAAAAGGCTGAACCGCCCCGCCATTATATGGTTAAGCCGAAGTTAGGTCGTGCGCAAAAAGTGTGCCACGGGAGTGACAGTTCGCCTGGCCGCATCCACCTGTTTCGAGCAAGATTCAACTGTTACTGCGGCAAACTGCCAGCCAGCACAGGGTCGAACGACCGACATGGCTTCCGAGCTTTGAGGGAGTAGCAAGAATTGAAAGCAGCCGTAACCTTCTCAGCCGCGTCGCAGGCGCTTCAAAAGGGACAGTACACGAAGTCCCTCGAGATGCTTAACCAACTCATCGACGTCCAGAAAGATGCGAAAACATACGCGCTTCTTGCCAAAACGCTCGAGACGCTCGGAATGAAGGCTGACGCCGCCAGGGCATACATACTCGCGTCGGAACAACCTACTCAAAACGTGTCAGAATATCAGAAGCAGGCACTGCGGATCTACTTCGAACTGCAGGATGACGAGCAGGTGCTTCTCATCGGCATGAAGCTTTTCATTAAGCATCCCAACGAAGCCGAAATTGCATACGCCCTGGCTTCGATTTTTCTGAAACAGGGCAAGGACGACCTGCTTCCCCCCTTCCGCAAGCCGCTGACCGACAGCTCGGATCCAAAGCATCTGCATCTGGCCACGCGGCTATTGACCAACGATCTGGGGGACGAGGCGAACCTGCATCTTGCTCGCAAGATCCTCAGCAAATACGCGAGCGATGCGACATTCCGCTTCATCTATCTCATCTTCTGCCGTGAATTTTGCGAATACGATGCGGTCGAGAAGCATCAACGCGATCTGGATGCGATCATTGCTTCGGGCAATCACGAGATCTTCCGCAAGGACAATGCGTTCTATAACTTCACCTGGTGCGGGGATGAAAGCATCAATCGCTTGGCGGAAGCCACCACCCCCACGATGCCGGCGAACATCACGCAAGAGCGGCGTCAGGTGCCCCATGTCTGGGGTGAAAAAATCCGGATCGGTTATCTTTCCGCGGATTTTTTCGCCGACCATGCGACCATGAAGCTGCTGCGGCGCGTCCTCGAGGTCCATGACAGGGATCGTTTTGACGTAACGCTGTTCTGCCATACGCCGCTGCAGTTCATTACGGAAGACGACACTCTGCGCTCCCAGTGGGGGAAAGTCGTACGTATTCACGATCTCAGCGACCAGGCTGCCGCTCAACTGATTCGTGAGCATAACATTGACGTTCTCGTCGATCTGAAAGGCCACACGCACTTCACCAGGGCTGCTATCCTCAATCATAGGACGGCCCCGGTACATGTATCCTGGCTTGGCTATCCCGGCAGCACCATCCACGTCGACCTCGACTATGTCATCGGCGACCCCTATGTCCTGCCAGAGGTATGCAAGCCCCACTATGACCAGAAGCTAGCCCGGCTTCCGGAGAGCTACCAGCCCAACGACGCTGTGCATCGGCCGCTTCCCGAACCTGTCACGCGTGCTGAACTGGGGCTTCCGGACGATGCCTTCGTCTTTGCTTCCTTCAACGCCAACCGCAAGATATCGCTGAAGACGATCGAGCTGTGGACCCGGATCCTGAAGCGGACGAAAAACAGCGTGATTTGGATCATGACGCAACATCCGCGCACAGAAGCCAATATCATCAAAAAATTTCAGCAGGGCGGCATCTCCCCGAAGCGAATCTTCTTTGCTCCGAAGCTGAAGTTCGAGCTCCACCTCAATCGCCTGCCGGCGGCCGACCTTGCGCTCGATACCTTTCCCTGCAACGGCCACACCACGACCTCGGAGCAGCTCTGGAGCGGATTGCCGGTGCTGACGGTCAAGGGAACGCATTTTGCCTCCCGCGTGAGCGAGAGCTTGCTGAATGCAATCGGGCTGCCGGAGCTGGTGGCGCAGGACGTCGACGAGTACGAGGAAATGGCGGTGGCGCTGGCGGAAGATCACGGACGCGTCGCGGCATACAAAGAACGGCTGATCGCCAACCGGTTTGTCAAGCCATTGTTTGACGCAGAACGTCTCTGCCGTCATCTGGAAAAGGCCTATGAAATGATGGTTGAGCGCGCCAGGGCAGGATTGGAGCCGGATCACATCGACGTGCCGGCGCTGCCCGCGCGCGCAGCCCCCTTCTTGGATAGGGCCGAGTAACAGGCCGCACGAGGTGAACGAAACCGCCGGTCACGCGCCCGGCGGTTTTCATTTGCGGTCACTCTGGTCGATCGGGTGTGCGAATTAGTGGAAGGACCGCACGAGGCTGCCGACCAGCAGATTCCAGCCGTCAATCAGCACGAAGAACAGAATCTTGAAGGGAAGCGAGATCGACGTCGGTGGCAGCATCATCATACCCATCGCCATGGTGATCGTCGCAACGATCAGGTCGATGACGAGGAACGGCAGAACGATCAGGAAGCCGATCTCAAACCCACGCCGGATTTCCGAAATCATGAATGCCGGAATGAGAACGCGGTAGTCGATCTGGGCACCCGTTTGGACCGTCTGGCCACGCTCACGGGCGAGGTCGACGAAGAGCGCCAGATCCTTGTCGCGCGTGTTGGCGGCCATGAACGTTCGGAAAGGCTCGGCGATGCGCTGCACCGCCTCCTGCTCGTTGATCTGACTGGCCAGCAGCGGCTGCACGCCGTTCTGCCAGGCTTGATCGAAAGTCGGCGACATGACGTAGAAGGTCATGAAGAGCGCCAGCGAGAGCAGGATCATGTTGGAAGGCGTTGAAGAAAGCCCCATGCCGCTGCGCAGGATGGAAAAGGCGATGACGAAGCGCGGAAAGCTCGTCACCATGATCAGGATGCCGGGAGCAATCGAAAGGACGGTCAAAAGACCGAAGGTACGGATAATCCAGGCCGCGACGGAGCCATCGACCGGGATATTCAAAAGATTGCCTGGTAGCTGCTGGGCAAACGCCAGTTCCGGCACCGCCATCATGGCGGCAAATAAAGCTATGAATCGAATCATTCGATGACAAAGGTCCTGAACATGACCTTCGATACGCGCCCTTTGGAGCGCAGGTCAACACGTTCCTGGATGTCATCCCTGAGATATTGAAAGCCGCGCGGCCCTTCGATCTGCTGAAGGGAAACGGTCCGGATGTAGGCCATGATATCCTGGTGGATATCCTCGGCCATCTTCACGTCCGGAGGGCCATCGAAAAGTAGCGCCACCTCGAGCCGTACCCAATTTTCCGAGGGATAGGCAAGGTTAGAGGTGATCGGCTCAAGCTGAACGATGTTGTTTGCTTCGGTGGAGATGTGAGGAAGCCCGGCTTCTGCTTCCTTGCCTTCCCCGGCGCCAGCCGGGACCGTTTCGGTCGCGGCCGCTTGCTCGGCGCTCTTGACGTTCGGGGCGATCATCGTGCCAAGGAACCAGCCCCCGCCGCCGCCGAGCACGGTCAGCGCGAGCAGGCCGATCGCCATGATCAGCATCGCAGGCCTCTTTTTGGGACTGCCTTCGTTTTCCACTGCGTCTGCCATAGCTGTGAGGCCCTAGAGCGGCGAGAAAAGATCGACGGCCTGCTGGCCGCTTGGTGGCTGCTGCACTTCCATCAGACGGCCACGGCCGCCGTAGGAGATGCGCGCTTCGGCGATCTTGTCGTAGGAGATCTGGTTGTCGGAGTTGACATCCTGCGGGCGCACGATACCGGCGACGTTGAGGATGCGCAGTTCCTGGTTCAGACGAACCTCCTGCGAGCCGCTGATCACGAGGTTGCCGTTTTCCAGAATGCCGGTGACGACGGCGGCGACGAGAAGCGTTAGCTTGTCCGTGCGTTCGATCTTGCCCTTGCCATCCGTGCTGGTGTCGGACCCATAGGTGACATCGGTCTTCGATTGCGGCGTCCAGCCGAAGATCTGCGCGTTGACGTCCCAGTTCAGCCCGCTCGAATTCTGCCGGCTACGACTGGTTTCGTTGTCGAACGATGCCTTGTCGTTGATCTGGATATCGACCGTCAGGATATCGCCGACGTTAAGCGCGCGCGCGTCCTTGAAAAGGGCTGACTGCGAGTCGTTCCACAGGGAATACCCCTGCGCCACCTGGTGCGGATTCTTCGGATAAAGCGACATCTGCGGTGTCTGGCCATAGGCCAGGCCGCTGCCGATCGGGCTCATGGCAGGCGCCCGGCCGATCTCCCTCACAGCCTGCGGCGATTGGCAGCCTGCGAGAAGAGCAACAGCGGCAATGGCAGCCGGGAAACGTTTGTTCATGAGGGATCCTTCGACGTATTGGGATCGGACGCACTTGCGATGATATTGGCGAGGACCGCCGCCTTTTGCGGATCCATCTCGTTCAGGATCAGGCTCGACTGACGTGAACTGAGCCGCATGATCACCGCGGCCGCGACCTCGGTCTTCACTTCCTGGAGCTGCAGCGCCGCGGCATCCGGCTTCATGTTCTTATAGATGTCGGTAAGGCCTGCCTGAGCCTGCTTGAGAAAGTCATTGCGACGCTTCAGCCAATCCTGATATTCGGCCGTGCGCTTGCCCATCTCTGCCATGCGGGAGTCGATATCCGCCTGCAGCTTTTCGAGTTCCTGTTTCTGCAGCAAATAGCGTTGGTCACGTGCCGGATCGGCAATATTGGTGCAGAACTGTTTGATTTCCTCTTCCGACGTGAGGTTGCCGGTGGGGCTTGCCGCCTCCTGGGCAAAAGCGCCCGGGATGGACAGAAGGACAACTGCGGCAGCCGGCAGCGCGAGGCTCCGCAACAGCCCAGAGATATTCAGGCCGAATTTCGAAACGATCATTGCAGTACGAGCTCCGCCTGCAGCGCACCTGCAGATTTGATACCCTGCAGGATTGCGATGATACCATCCGGTTTGACGCCAATGTTATTGAGACCTGCGACAAGGGTTCGAAGGTCTGGTCCGTTGATGACTGCGAGGGCCCCGCCGGTTTTCTGCGTAGAGATATAGGTCTGCGGCTGAACGGCGGTGACCCCGCGTGAGAACGGTTCAGGCTGGATAACCTGCGGCGTCTCAGTGACCTGCACAGTCAGCGTTCCGTAGCTGACTGCAACCGGCGAGACGCGCACGTCCGCTCCGATCACGATCGTGCCGGTGCGTTCATTGATCACCACCTTCGCCGGCGTATCGGTGTCGACGGCGAGATTTTCGATATCCGCCATCAATCGTGTAAGGTCCGCCTCACGCGGCTTCTGCACAACCACCTCCTGTGCGTCCTTGGGCTCCGCGACCGGACCGCCGAAGCGAGCGGACGCATACCGGTTCACGACGTCGCTAATGCGCACGGCCGTCGAGAAATCCGGATTGCGGAGCTGCAGCACGAGATTGACAGAATCCTTGAAGTGCGAGGGGAGTTCGCGCTCGATAATTGCGCCGCCCGGAACGCGACCGGCGGTCGTGACGCCTTCGGTCACGGTCGCCGCCTGGCCCTGTGCCTGAAAGCCCGACACGACAACAGAACCTTGCGCTACGGCATAGATCTGGCCATCCGCACCTGAGAGGGACGTCATGATGAGCGTACCGCCGCGCAGCGAGGTCGCATCGCCGAGCGAACTGACGGTAACGTCAATGCGGCTGCCGGGACTCGCGAAGGGCGGAAGGTTGGCCGTGACCATGACGGCGGCCGTATTCTTGGCGTTGGATTGTCCGCCTTGAGTCGAGATGCCGAGGTTCTGGAGCATGGCGCGCATCGACTGCTCGGTGAACGGCGAAGCGCGGAAGCCGTCGCCCGTCCCCTGGAGGCCGACGATGAGACCGTAGCCGATCAGCTGATTGTCACGCCCGGCTTGCAGCGAAGCGATGTCTTTGATCCGCGAGGTCACCGCAAATGCCGGCGTCACATGCGCCATGCACATCGAAAGGGCCGCGAACGCGGCGAAAATGCGAGAGACAATCTTCATTTTGCCGCCACGTGTATGGTGCCGTCAGCAAGAACGGTGCCGCTTACGATGACCCCCGAGTCCATGTTGCGAGCGCGGATGACCTGGCCGGTAAAGCCGTCCTCGAGCGGCGAGCCCGCCGCGGAGATCGTCATCGTTCCCATGCTGAAGACGAGACGAATCTGCGAGCCGCGCGTGACCGTATAAGGCTCGCGCAACGCCCCGACCGGAATCGTCCGTCCGGGCAGTAGCGTACGCTTCGAGATCATGCCGCTAACTTCTTCGATGGATTTGGCGTAACCGGCTGCGAGGTTCGGATTCGTAACCTCGACCTCTTGAAGCTGGCCGCCGTCGATCGTTTCCCCGGGGTAGATAATCGCTGTCGGAACGACAGCGTAGCCCATGTCGGCGCCGGCAGCTGCGGCAGGCATGAAACTGCCGTAGACCGCAACCGTTGCCAATGCCGTCAAAGCGACGATATTTCTCGCCCGGCGAAACATCATGTTCTGCCCCTTCTTGTTACTTCAGGTTCTTGCTGACGATGGTGGCCATTTCGTCGGCAGTGGTGATGACCTTGGAGTTCATTTCATAAGCGCGCTGGGCCGATATGAGCTCGGTGATTTCCTTGACCGGATCGACGTTCGACGATTCCAGGTATCCCTGCTTCATGTATGCGTAGCCCTCCTCGTCCGGCGTTCCGACGACCGGGGCGCCGGAAGCAGGCGTCTCCTGGAAGAGGTTGTCGCCGAGCGGCTGGAGGCCGGCTTCGTTGACGAAGCTTGCAAGCGTCAGTTGCCCAAGCGTCGTCGGAGTGGTCTGGCCCGGCAGAAGTGCGGTGACTTCGCCGGAGCGGCTGATCGTGAGCTGCGTGGAGCCCGTCGGAATGGTGATGCCAGGGACGACCTCATAGCCGTCGACCGTGACCAGCTGACCGGTCTCGCTCTTGTTGAAGGCGCCGGCGCGCGAGTAGAGCGTCGTGCCGTCTGGAGCCAGAACCTGGAAGAAGCCCTTTCCGATCAGCGCGACGTCGAGATCGTTGCCGGTTTGGCTGAGTTCGCCCTGGATGTGCAGGTTGCGGACGGCCGACGTCTGGACGCCCAAGCCGATATTGGCGCCTTCCGGCACGATCGCCTGGTTGGCGCGGTTTGCCACGCCCTTCGCGCGTTCGGTTTGGTAGAGAAGATCGGTGAATTCGGCGCGTGCGCGCTTGAAGCCCGTGGTATTGATGTTCGCGATATTGTTCGCGATCACTTCGAGATTCGTCTGTTGGGCGTCCATGCCCGTAGCCGCAATGGCGAGCGCTCTCATCGGTGCGTCCTTAAATCGAGTTACATCTGCATCTTAGTGACATCGAGGAAGGCCGAGACGACCCTGTCACGGACTGCGATTGCGGTTTGAAGCGTCTGTTGGGCCTGCAGCATGGAGTCGACCACCTCGCGGGTGTTCGCCGTGCCCTTGATGCCTGCGAAGGACATGCTTTCCGCACCCTTCAAAGTATCGACCGCCTGGGTCGCCATGTTGCCGAGAACGGAGGCAAAGCTCTGGTCGTTCTTGGCGCTCCCGGCGGCTGACGAGGCGGTAGAGGAATTGTCGGTCGCGATGCTGCCGAGGCCACGCGTTACGGAAAGAGAGCTGACGTTCTGTACATTGCTGATCATTATTGGCTCTTCAGAAGGTCGATCGTGGAGGAAATCAGGTCGCGTGTCTGCTTGATCGTCTGCAGGTTCGCGTCATAGGAACGGTTGGCTTCGCGCATGTCCGCCATTTCAACGAGCATGTTGACGTTCGGCATCTTGACTACGCCACGCGCGTCGGCAGCCGGGTTGCTCGGATCGAATTCCGTGGTGAAATCGGATTCGTCGACACCGAGCTTCTTGATGCCGACGGTCGTCACTCCAGCCGCACGATCGACTTCTTCGCCGAAGGTGATCATCTTGCGGCGATAAGGATCGGCTCCGGGGGTATCACCGGTAGAACGGGCGTTTGCAATGTTTTCCGAGACGATGCGCAGACGTGTCGACTGCGCCTCAAGCCCGGAACCTGCGATCTTCATTGCTGCTGATAAAGGATCCATGACTTACTTCCCTACAGTCATCATCATCATTCGATGAAAGGAGCCGACGAGCGATGTGTTCAGTTCGTACTGGCGCTTGATCTCGCCGCTCTTGGACATTTCCTCAGACAGGCCGACGGTATTGCCGGATTCCTGCACGCCAATTTCTTGGTCGAGCGGAGCTTCCTTCACGTCGATATCGCCGCTGGTGCTGAAATCATTGCCGCTGAGGTGCGCCGGGTTGGTGCGCGCCATCGTGATATCGGCCTTGTCGAGAACAGCCTGGAAGGGCGTCACGTCCTTGGAACGATATTTCGGCGTGTTCGCATTCGCGATGTTGCCGGCCACAACCTCCTGACGGATCGTCAGCCATTCCGCCTGCCGCGAAGCCAAGTCGAAAAGTTGGATGGGTTGCATGGGAACTCTCCGTTTTTACTGAGAGAACCCTAGGGCAGCAATCTTGCGTCAGACTTACGGGGAACTCAGGCTTTCGCCCTGGGTTGTTTTTATTGGGCAGGCCGCAAAAAGAAGGGCTCCGTCACCGGAGCCCTCGACTTCAGTCTGATCGCAGCTGCCGCGATCAGTTGTTCTGGTAAACCTCGCCCTTCGACGTCACGATCACCCATTTGCCGTCGCGTTCTTCCAGCGCTGCCAGGCGGCTTTCGTCCGGAAGGACCGATCCGACACGCACGACATACATGCCCGAGGAGTCTTCGATCAGCGCACGCCCATTGGCGACATGCAGCAACTTGAAACCGGAAGCGGCAGGGAACGGCTGGTCTTCAGACACCGCGGCTCCCTTGTCATCCTCTTTGCCGAGGTTCGAAACAGTCGCGGTGGTCAGCGGATCGAACGGGAGCTCCGGCCTCTTCTCCGGCTTGTTCTTGTTGACCATGGCAAGCGGCGACACGCGGACGTTGCGCGGCGCCCAGTCCGGCAGTTCGCGGGTCCGATCACCTTCCACGACATTGAGGCTGAATTTGTCCTCGTTGAAGAATACGTACCACGGAAAAATAGCCGCGGCTCCCGCAAGCGTCAGGCCCATCACGGTGAGCAAACGGTCGAACATCACCGCCTTCCGCGTTTCCCGTGATTTCAGCGGAGCGATGGCCTCGTCATCATCTTCGAATCTGCTCAAACTAACCTCTGGGTCTTGTCGGGGCCGTCGCCGGCGGGTTCGGAATCCCGGCGGCAGACTTTAGAGCAGCCGCGAGATCGGAGAATGCGTCGGCCGACGCAGTTTCTCCGGGCGACTGTTTCAAAACATCGTAAATAATTGGTACCTGCTTGACCGCCATATCCAAATCCGGATCGGCTCCCGGCCGGTAACCGCCGATCAGGCGCAGATCTCGCGTTTCTTCGAAACGATGGATGAGGGATTTCAAGCGGGAGACCAGTTTCTCCTGGTCCGGCGTCCACGCCTTGCGGGCAAGACGCGAAATGGACGCCAGCGGATCGATCGGCGGATAGCGGCCTTCTTCGGCGAGGCTCCGTTTCAGAACGAGATGGCCATCGAGAATGCCGCGCGTCGAGTCGGCGATCGGGTCGTTGTGATTGTCGCCATCGACGAGAATCGAAATAATCGCGGTAATGGTGCCCGTTCCCTCCGGGCCCGGGCCTGCACGCTCGAGCAGCCGCGGCAGCTCGGTGAAAACGGATGCCGGATAGCCTCGGGCGATCGGCGGCTCACCGGATGCCGTCGCCACCTCGCGGATCGCGTGGGCAAATCGCGTGACGCTGTCGACGATCAGCAGGACGTTCTCGCCTTGATCCCGGAAATGCTCGGCGATCGTGATCGCCGTCAGCGGCGCCATCTTGCGAAGCATCGGGCTCTCGTCGCTGGTCGCAACGACGACGATCGACTTCTCCATGTTCTCGGCGAGCGTATCCTCGATGAATTCGCGCACCTCACGGCCGCGTTCGCCAACAAGTGCGATGACGACTTTGTCGAACGCGTCGGCCATTGCGAGCATCGACAGCAGCGTCGATTTACCGACACCGGAGCCTGCGAAGACGCCCAAGCGTTGGCCAAGGCAGAGCGGCGAAAAAATATCGATGGCGCGAACGCCGGTCCTGAAGCCCTCTTCGACACGTTTCCGGGTCATCGAAGGTGGAGCGGTGTTGGAAATCGAACGGCGATCGAGACCTTCGACGATCGGGCCGCGGCCATCGATCGGCTCGCAGAGCGAATTGATCGTGCGGCCACACCAGCTTTGGGCCGGCGATATTCGAAAGGCTCCCTTGCGGATGACCGTATCATGGATGCCGATCGGCTCCCCCGGCTCGATCGGGCAGACATAGGCCAGTTCCGGCTCGACGCGCACGACCTCGCCGAGATGAATCCCGGTCGCCGACTTATGCGCGACGAACTCCCCGAGACGAACGTGCCGCGAAAGACCGCTTACTGTATAATGGCCCGCGGCGATCGTCTGGACATGACCGCCATGGGCGACTGCGAACTCAGGCTTGGCATAGCGGCCAACGAGGGCTGCGAGATGCCCCAACTTTGGTGAAAGCGCTTCTTCGGTCAGCTGCGCGTCGGTCATCGTCAAACCTTCCGCTTAGCGGCTGCCGCCCAAGGTCTGGATCGCCTGGTTGAAGGAATTTTCGCTGTCGCTCGTCAGCGAAGCAATACTCTCGAAGGCACGGTTGACTTCGATCAGCTGCGTGATTTCACGCATTGCATTGACGTTGGAATTTTCAAGATAACCCTGCTCGACGCCGACATTGAAGCGGTCCGTCACAGCCCGCGGGGCATCGGTCGTCATGATGCCGCTGTTTTCGTAGCGGAGATAGCCCTTGCCGATGTCCGCCTCGTACAGGCCGAGCGACGCAACCTGCCGACCATTCTGATAAATGATCCCGTCATTGCCAACCTTGGGCTCGCCACCCGCAGAATTCAGCTGGATCGGCGCGCCGCCGGCGTCCAGAACCGGGTACCCGCGTATAGAGACAAGTTCGCCTGTGTCCTTCATGGTGAAGCGACCGTCTTTGGTCAGAACCTGACCCGCCGGCGTATCCAGCGCAAACCAGGCATCGCCCTTGACGGCAAAATCCAGCATATTGCCGGTGTGCTGCAGCTCGCCGGCATCGCCGGAGAGATAGTCGTTACCCTGCGAGACGAAGGCAACCTTTGCGTTCAGCTTGTTCTTGGTGTCGCTCAACATCTCATCGAACTTGACTTCCGTCGCGCGAAAGCCGGTCGTGTTCACGTTGGCCATATTGTCCGCGATCGTGGTCAGTCGCTTTTCAAGTGCCATCTGGGAGGACAGGGAAACATAAAGGCCGGATTGCATCTTGGTAAGCTCCTGGCATTGGGATCAACGGTACGAAAACCGGGTTCGCGCTGCTTGTTCGACCACGGTTTCCGCTGAGGCGGCATCTCAGAAACGGGCGAGTCGGCCCATTCGTCATCCTCAATCTGACGGCAAATCCTTGCGCGAAGCTGGCATACAAATCGCAGCCAAAAGTGGCCAATCATCAGCCTCACGCAAGCCAGCAACCCTATCCCTTGGGTTGAAAACAACGTTCAGGTTTGGACTGACGATGAATATCATTATCGGATTAGTGATCACGGTCGGCTGTATTATCGGCAGCTTCATGGCGATGGGCGGGGAGATCGGAGCGCTGTTTCAGCCCTTCGAGTTCGTCATCATCGCCGGCGCCGGTCTCGGCGGCTTCATCATGGCGAACCCTATGAAGGTCGTGAAAGATTCGGGCAAGGCGCTCGGCGAGGCGTTCAAGCATGCGGTTCCGAAGGAACGCAACTACCTCGACACGCTCGGCGTTCTCTATTCGCTGATGCGCGACCTGCGCACGAAGTCGCGCAACGAGATCGAAGCGCATATCGACAATCCTGCCGAATCCTCGATCTTCCTGACAGCTCCGACGATCCTGAAAAACAAGGAACTGACATCGTTCATCTGTGACTACGTCCGCCTGATCATCATCGGCAATGCCCGCTCGCATGAGATAGAGGCGCTCATGGACGAAGAGATCAATACGATCCTGCACGACAAGATGAAGCCCTACCACGCCATCTCGATCATGGGCGACTCCTTTCCGGCAATCGGCATCGTCGCGGCCGTTCTCGGCGTCATCAAGGCGATGGCGCACATCAACGATTCGCCGGAAGTGCTCGGTCACCTGATCGGCTCGGCCCTCGTCGGAACCTTCCTCGGCATTCTTCTGTCCTATTCGGTTTGTGCGCCGCTGGTCTCGCAGATCAAAGTGGTGCGCACGAAGCAACACCGCCTCTACGTTATCGTGAAGCAAACCTTGCTTGCCTACATGAACGGCTCCGTCCCGCAGGTTGCTCTGGAATACGGCCGCAAGACGATCTCGGCCTACGAGCGTCCGTCGATCGACGCGGTCGAACAGGAAATGATGAACCCGGGTGGCGAGAACAAGGCGGCCTAATCAACCATGAGAAACGTTCTCTCTCAAAGACCGGCGATGGATCCGGTCCTCCTTGCGAAGTTGACGGGGCGCCTAGGCGATGCGGCGACGGTAGAAAAGCTCTGCACTTCGCTGTCGGAGGTCTATAGCGAGTTCCTGCCCGACATCTTCAAGAGCGAAACCGGTCTGGATATCGCTGTAGCCTATCTCGGTTGCCGTTCCGGCTACAAGAACGATCTGATTGCCGACCTCGATACCAACGTCACCGTCGTGGACGCGACGCTGCGCAACTGGTCGCAGAACATCGCCTTCGCCTGCGACAACAGTTTCGTGATCGCGCTGATGGAAAATCTGCTTGGCGCTGCGCCCGATACGATCGAGCAGCCGGCCGAGAGATTGCTCTCGGTTATCGAGCTCGATCTTGCCGTCATGGTTTTCGAAAAGATCGCCAATGTCTTCCGTTCCGCCGTCAATGCTCCTGGCGGCTTCGAGCCGAGCATCGAGCCGCCGCACGCATTGGAATCCCGCGCGAAGCCTTCCGAGGAAAACCCGGACGAATTCGCAGCGGCCATCAATATGTCGATCACGCTTTCCGGCATCACCTCGGAATTCTCGCTGATCGTGCCCCAGGCACCGCTCCTGAAGACGCAGATTTCAGCGCCGAAGGCGAAGAGCCAGTCCGCCAAGTCCACGGAATGGACTGAACAGCTCACCGAGCAAGTTCATCGTTCGCATGTGACGCTCGACGCGAAAATCCGCCTCCAGGATCTGACGCTGCGAACGATCTCGAAGCTCGCCGCAGGCGATGTCATACCCTTCCACGACACCGGCGATGTCAGGGTCGAGGTCAGTGCCAACAACAAGGAATTGTATGTGTGCGAGTTCGGGCGTTCCGGCGATAATTACACGGTCCGGGTCAAGGATACGATAGGCTCCGATGATGAGCTCATACGCCACTTAATGAATTAGTCGGTTCCCCGTCCCTCATCCGGGACGGCAGTTTGAGGCAAGTTTCAACTGGAATAGTGATTTCATGGCTACGAAGAAAACACAAAAGAACGACGACCTGTCTTTGGAGGCTCCGGGCAACGAAGCTGAGCTCGATCAGGCGATCGATGATCTCCGCGGGGTCTTAAAGCAGGATGCGGAGGGTGAGCTTCCGGAAACCGATGCTTTCGGCGGCACTGGGACCGATCTGTCGACTTTCGGCGATTTCGGAGACGAGGATGCAGCCGAGACATCTTTCGGCGGCGGTGACTTCGGTTCTTCGGATTTCGGCGATACCAGCTTCTCCGCGGTGAGCGCCGAACCGGCGCCACTCGGGAGCGCGCTCTCCTCGAACTTCGAACTGATCATGGACATCCCCATCGACGTCCAGATCATGCTCGGCAGCAGCCGCATGCAGGTTTCCGGTCTGATGAATCTGAATGAGGGCGCAACCATCGCCCTCGACAAGAAGATTGGCGAGCCCGTCGAAATCATGGTGAACGGCCGCAAGATTGCACGCGGCGAAATCACCGTCCTGGAGAATGACGACACCCGCTTCGGGGTTAAGCTTTTAGAAGTTTTGAGCACCAAAAAAGCCTGATCCCGGTTAGGGACGGAGAGGTAAGACCATGATGGACTTTGACGATTTCGGCGGCGCACTTGCCGCGAAACCGTTGACCCAGGCTGAAAAGGCAGCGGCTGTACTCCTTGCTATGGGAAAAGGGGTTGCAGGCCGGTTGTTGAAATATTTCACCCAGGCTGAGTTGCAGACGATCATTGCTTCCGCGCAGGCTCTCCGTGCCATTCCGCCGGATGAGCTTCTCAGCCTGGTCGGCGAGTTCGAAGACCTCTTCACCGAAGGCGCTGGCCTCATGGATAACGCCAAGGCCATCGAGAGCATCCTCGAGGAAGGCCTGACGCCGGACGAAGTGGACAGTCTTCTCGGCCGCCGCACGGCGTTCCAGGCATACGAAACGTCCATATGGGATCGCCTCGGCGAAGGCGATCCTGTCTTCATCGGCAAGTTCCTGCTGCGCGAACATCCGCAGACCATCGCCTACATTCTTTCGATGATGCCTTCCTCCTTCGGGGCCAAGGTGCTGATGCAGCTTCCCGACAGCCGGCGCGCGGACATCATGAACCGTACGGTCAACCTGAAGAGCGTCAGTCCCAAGGCCGCGCAGATCATCGAAAAGCAAGTGATGGCGCTGCTTGCCGAGATCGAAGCCGAGAAGAACTCCATTGGTTCGAGCAAGGTTGCGGAGCTGATGAACGAGATGGACAAGCCTCAGGTCGACACCCTGCTTACCTCTCTGGAATCGATCAGCCGCGAAGCCGTCAACAAGGTTCGCCCGAAGATCTTCCTCTTCGAAGACCTTCTCCAGATGCCGCAGCGCAGCCGCGTCATGCTTCTCAACGACATCTCCGCCGACATTCTTACGATGGCGTTGCGTGGCGCACCGATCGAAATCCGCGAATCGGTCCTCTCCTCGATCAGCCCGCGCCAGCGCCGCATGATCGAATCGGACCTGCAGACCGGCACGGTCGGCATCAATCCGCGCGAAATCGCAATTGCCCGCCGCGCTGTCGCGCAGGAAGCGATTCGGCTGGCGAATTCCGGCCAGATCCAGTTGAAGGAAACAGAAGGCGAAGCAACGGCAGCGGCTTAGAGCCTTTCAAGGCTCTAACCACGCTTCTGTTGACAAACCGGCCAGAGGCCCCTGCGCGCCATTGATCGCCATGCGCCACAGGACTACGCTTTTCGGAGAGGGCCGCCTTGCTGCGGCCCTTTCCATTGATGGAGACCGCGAACTTGGCTGATGAAGACAAGGACAGCAAAACAGAAGACCCGACAGCGAAAAAGCAGTCTGACGCAGCAGAAAAAGGCAATACGCCTTTCTCACGCGAATTACCGCTCTTTGCTACGGTCCTTGCGACCTTCGTCTATCTGACCTTCTATCTTCCCGACGGCATCAGCAGCGTCAGCGCACAGCTTCGGGATATCTTCGAGCAGCCGGACCAGTGGAAGATCGAGACGGGGCCGGATGTTATGTCACTCTTCGTGCATCTCGGCTGGGTAAGTGCCGTGCTCCTCGTCCCGGCAATGCTGCTGTTCATGAGCTTTGGAGTCGTTGCGTCCATAGCGCAGAACCTTCCTACTCCGGTTCTCGAACGTATCCGCCCGCAGATGTCGCGTCTTTCTCCGGCCAAGGGCTTCTCCCGCATATTCAGCCTGCCTGGCCTGATCGAATTCAGCAAATCGCTCTTCAAGGTAGTGGTCGTCGGCGTGATCATGTTCTTCGTGCTGCGAAACGAATACTTCAACGCGATCGACGCGATGTTCTCTGATCCGCAGACCTTGTTCGAGCGGACGCTTACGATCATGCGGAAGATCGTGCTGGTCGTGCTTTTTTCGACGGCAATCGTTGCCATCGCGGACTTCTTCTGGACCCGGCATCACTGGTTCTCGGAACTCAAGATGACGCGGCACGAAGTGAAGGAAGAAAACAAGCAGTCGCAGGGCGACCCCTTCGTCAAGGGCCGCCAGCGTTCGTTGATGCGAGACCGTGCCCGCCGCCGTATGATCGTCAATGTCGAGCGCGCCACGCTCGTCATCGCCAACCCGACACACTTTGCCGTGGCGCTGCGCTACGTGCGCGAGGAAAACGATGCGCCGGTCGTTCTCGCCAAGGGCCAGGACCTTATTGCTTTGAAAATCAGAGAGATCGCCGAAAAGCAGGGAATTCCCGTTTTCGAAGATCCGCCTCTTGCCCGCTCCATGTTTGCGCAAGTCTCGATCGATAGTGTCATCCCGTCAGTATTCTACAAGGCAGTGGCAGAGCTCATTCATCGGGTTTACGCCGCTGAGGCCAAGAACAAACGGGTAAGATAAGCCGTATGAAGAAATGCCCCTACTCTTCTCAGCGTGAAAGAATTCTTGCGGAAGCCATCAGTCCGGTTGCGACCGAGCTTCGGCTCCTCGACGCTGCGGATCTTATTTCGCTGCTGCGCTTCGAGTATTACGGCAGCATCGCAGACTTGGTCACGTCGGCCGCGGAGCTATTCTTTCATCCGGGCACGGTCAATTTTGGGCTTGGGGGCAACTACACGCTGGAATGGGGCGGCAAGCCAGAGGTTGTACTCGATCTCGAAATCAAGCCGCGCGGCGTGACCGTCTATGCGCAATTGACCCTTGCGGAACACCACGCCGGCATCGACATCAGTCATATCGCCTTTCAGGAGCCATCGGCTGATCCTGACGAAAATACGGCCTTCCTCGAACGCAGCCTGCGCGAAAGCCGCTATAATACACGGCCGCTTCAGGCGCTTGCCGGCTGACCATCCTTCAATTTGAAGCACAGAGAACCCGCCAGTTTTTCTTGCCAGGTTCGTTATCGGCTCGTCAGCTGATGTAGCCAAGGCGGATCGCCTTGGCGATCGCCTGGATGCGATTGACCGAGTCGAGCTTGATTGTGGCCGAGCCGAGATAGGCGTTCACCGTATGAACGGAGAGCCCAAGCTTGTCGGCAATCTCTTCGCTGATGCGACCGTCGCCGGCAAGTTGCAGGCAGGCTATCTCGCGCTCGCTGAGTGCCGCCGCAGCCGCAGCCCGCCGCTCATCCAGCGAGAGCAGATCGATCATGATGTGGCAGCTGCGGCCATGAAGCTCGAGGAGTATGTCGCAGCCGGGATCGAGATCATCGCCCGTGAATACGACGTAGCCGTTTCCGGTGGCGCCGAGCCGCACGGGAAAAGCAATGCCAGAAAAGGGCAAGATGCCGTCCTTAAGGCGGATTAAAAAGGACCCAAAATCCGCTGACCCCGGAGTGGCCTTATCGTGGCCGCCTGCCCATGACAGGGGCAGAACGGATTTCTCTATGTGATCGAGCAGCACGTCTCCATAGGCGTCGATGAAGGCCTTGCTGGAGGCCGGTGCTGCCGAGGAGCCCCAATTCTCCAATTCGCAGACGAGGCGCTGCTTCGTCGGAATGCCCGAACCGCTTACCCGATAGACAGCGAAATTCTTGGCATCGGCGAGCTTCTGCATCGCGACCAGCCGCGGGAACAGGTCGGAGCGGCTGCTTACTCTGTTCACGCGAACGCTGCGTATGTGCTCGGTGCTAGCCGCCGCCCTGTTTGATAGTTGCACCATGGAGTCCTCTCAAACGAGATTATTTCTTACGGCGAAGGCTATCGCTTCCGAACGCGTTTTGGTCGCGGTCTTTCGCATGACGCTCGTAATGTAGTTATTGATCGTGTTGCGGGAGATGCCCAGGATCATGGCGATCTCATCGCTGGTCTTGCCCTCTGCAATCCAGAACAGGCACTCGATTTCCCGCTCCGTCAGTTCAAAATCGCGTTCCGTCCGGCTGCCTCCGCACTGAAGAGAGCTCGCGAGGTAACCTGCAACGAGGCCTCCGTCCCTGAGGCGTTCCGGCGACAGGATAAACCCGTCATCAAAAAGGAACATCAGCGATATTCGCGAACGGCCGACATTAAACATCAAAGAGCAATACTGCCGGCTGGCGCCGTCCGGTACGGCGGCGTGGTCAGGCAGGAAAGCAAAGTTGGGCTGGAAGAGCTGCATGCATTTTTCCAACTCCGTCGTGCGCCCGTAGCTGTTTGTCAGGCTCGCCGCCAGATCCTTCGCAAGATCGAACGGCCAGTCCGAAGACACTATGAAGTCGAGCCCGGCCTCCTGGACAAGATCGGAACGCGCCAGCAGATAGTGCGAGGCTCCAACATAGTCCGTCAGCATCCGCAGCGCCGCCTGCAGCCTGCCGCTCTCGACGATTTCCCTGAGCTGACCAATGAGCTCCTCACGGGAGCAAGGATTTATAGCCTGGACGCCGACATAGTTTGCTGCCTGATTTTCGCTTTTTAGCGACTCCAGTATGTGCATATCCATGGGCAACGTCCCGCGACTTAAAAGAGCTATCTCTGCAAAGGCTTGTCTGCGCAGAATCTGAGCGGCCTGCGCCTATGGTTAAACGAATCACCCAAGAGTAAGTCAGTCCGCGCAATTCGCCATATCCGAGTATCTGGGGATTTACTCTTGCTGCTATCCATGCGCCTGATTCGCGAGCCAATTTCGCTTGCTTGGATCTAGCCTAATTTATGGCGATTCTGTGCAGCCGTCGACAACTTATGCGCCGCATTGAGCAGGTCCAAACAACATTTCGCGGCGCCGGCCCACGGTTCAAAGACAATAAAAGAGGCCGGTTGCCCGGCCTTTTCTTTAAGCGGCGGCGCTGTCGACCGCCCATTTCCTGAGAATTTTCGCGGCGCGCTCCTCGTTGATTTCCACCATGCGCGCGAGTTTCCGTTCCGGACCTTCCTTGACGCGCCGGTTGAAGTTGCCGTCGTCGTCGCCCAGGCTGAGCAGATCCTCCGTGCTGTCGAAGCCGAAGTCCGAGCCGAAGCCCTCCATAAGAGCGCCACCTTCGGCTCCGGCTCCCGGCGCAAAATCCGGCAGTTCCAGGCCAACGCTCTCGGCCGACGTGTCGCCTATGACACCGGCACCGGCGCCATTGATGCTGCGTACGAGCGGGCGTACACCCATCCAGACCACGACGAAGGCGACTCCAAGGAAGGCCAGCGAATTGATGATTCCGGCAAGGTTGCGGCTCAGCATATCCATGACCTGAACGCCGGTGCCGGTATCTTCCAGAAGCTGGTTATCGAGGAAGTCCATTGCCGTCACGGTAACGACATCTCCCCGATCGGCGCTGAGGCCTGCAGCCGATGACACGATCTTCTGCATCTCGGCGAGATAGGCGTCAATCTTCGCCTGATCGGCAGGTTGACCGACCATCTGGCCGATACGTCCCTTGTTAACGACAACAGCGATCGACAGCTTCTCGACCCTGTAGCTGCTACGGGTGGTCGCCGTGGTCTTGCTGTTGATTTCGTAGTTCGTCTGTTCTTCCCGCTTATCCGACTTGTCCTGCGATTGCGGACTGTTGTCGCCACCTTGCGCGGGGGCTGCCTGCGGAACGTTCTGCTGCACGGTCGTCGCGTTGTCGGCCTGCGTCTGCTGCGACTGCGAGGCCTCCTTGGTCGATCGCACCGAACGTTCAACCTTTGAGTTCGGATCGTAGACGGTTTCCTGGATCTGTTGTGCGTCCGTGTTGAGCTGGGCGGTCACGCTTGAACGGAAGTTGTCCATGCCAAGGAAAGGAGCCAGCGCCTTGTCGATATTCGATTCGACTTCCTGCTGGACATTCTGGACGATGCCCAGTGAACGGTTCAGTGAACTGTTGCTCGCGTCGTCGCCGGACGCGAGCAACTGGCCGGTGGAATCGAGAATGGTCACGTCATCAACCTCAAGCCCCGGCACGGCCGAGGCTACCAGGTGGCGGATCGCACTAGCGGCACTTCGCCCCGCCGTAGCGCTCGCCCGGATCATGACGGAGGCTGTAGGCTTCTGTTCTGCCTTACGGAAGTTACCGACCTCGGGCATGACGATATGAACGCGAGCGGCTGTGATGCCCGAGATGGACTGAATCGTGCGCCCGATTTCACCTTCGAGCGCGCGGACGCGCGTTACTTCCTGCATGAAAGAGGTGAGGCCGAGCGAGCCGACATGATCGAAAAGTTCATAGCCTGCATTCGCGCTGTTCGGCAGACCGCGCTCGGCAAGCAACAGGCGGGCCTTGCCCGTCATGCCCGCCGGCACCGTGATGCTTGAACCGTCAGTGCCGACCTGGAAGGCGATATTGGCTTCCGCAAGAGCCATGCTGATCTGGTTCAAGTCGGACGTCTCAAGGCCGACGTAGAGCGTCTCCTGCGCCGGTTTGTTGACGAAAAGGGCCGCGGCCAAAATAATTGCTATTGAAAGAACGCCGACGCCAGCAAGCGCCAATAGGCGGGTCCGCCCCAGCGAACCTAAGTTCTTAAAGATCTGAACTAATTGATTTAACAGATTCATTCTGTTCTCGCACGATCCGTCGGACACAAAGCAGGCTTATTGCCTCATTCCTTGATAGACGGCGAAACTTGTGCGAGCGTTTCGTCAGGGCTGCTCGGGAGCCCTAAAGTCAGAAAAGGTCAAAATCGCCGGCCGCCTTGCTGAGCGGCTGGGAATGGCCGTGACGTGTGGTGCCGCCAAGTGCTTTCTGCATCTCGGCCAGCTTGACCAGGCTGAGTGCGGTTGCAACGTCAACCGCCCAGTTTTGGGGAATTTCGCCGGTGATCGTGTCGAGGAATTCCGCCAAGCCGCGGGTTTTTTGCACGGCGAGATCGATGCCCTGCATGACCTTCATGCTAGAAGGAGCGTTCAGGATGTCGGCACCGCCGATTTCGAGGAGCTGCGGCTCGATGCGTTCGATGAGATAAGCAACGTCATGCAGTTCGGAAACGATACGCATCAGAATATCTGGAAGCGCTTCGACGGGCGAAAGCGGCTCTGCTGTTCCATTAAAAGTCATAAAAAACCCTCTAAAAAAACTCGATGCTCGTTTCGATTGGTTTCTGCGGCGCGACATTGCGCTGTTCGAGAGCGACCGTCTTTTGCGTTTCGGCGCCGGTCAGCGGGTACTGACGCGCCCGGCCCGAAACCGGCCAGTATTCGAGCTTGCGGCCATGTTCGCCGCCGGTACTCGAGCTGACGACGGGAATTCCTTCATCTCTCAGGAACTGCATGGCGAAGGCGGCGTTCTGTTCACCGACGTTGGAGAATGTCGAGATCGTCTTCGCCCCGCCGAAAATCTTGGCCTCCAGGCGGTCGCGGCGCGCGCCCTGCTTCAGAAGGCCGTTGATCAGCAATTCCATCAGATGAATACCGTAGCGTGTGTCGCCTCCGCCATTCATTGGCGTGTTGCCCGTACCTGGAAGCAAAAAGTGGTTCATGCCGCCCACTCCAGCCACCGGGTCACGCAGACATGCAGCCACACACGAGCCAAGTATGGTCGTCAAAACCGCGTTCGGATCATTCAGGACCTTCCATTCGCCTTGAATGATATGAACGCGGCGGGCTGCTGCCTCGACACTCATTTCAGCGCTCCAAAAACAGCCTCGATAGCCGCTTTCATCTTCTCGATGGTGAAGGGCTTCGCAAGCACGTTGTTGGCGCCGAGCTGGGCTGCCTTGGTGACCAGCGCACGATCGCCCTGGGCCGTCAGGATAATGAAGGCCGCCTTCTTCGTTGCCGGGTTGGCACGAACCGCCTGGAGGAAGCCAAGGCCGTCCATCTTCGGCATGTTGAAGTCCGAGATCACGAGGTGATGCGGCTGCTGAGCCATGATCTTCATGCCCTGCTCGCCGTCACCGGCAGCCGTGATCTGCTTGAAGCCGAGCTGGGTCAGCGCATCGCTGAGCAGCAATCGGCTCGTGACCTGATCGTCGACGATCAGAACTTTTATCTTCTCGGCTATCGACATTATTCGGTTCCTTCTTTTCGGGCGGCTGTCATTTTCAGTATTTCTTCGCCGATCGCATTCAGTGGCAGCTGCTGCTCAACGGCGCCGAGTTCGTGGGCCACTCGCGGCATTCCATAGACCACGCAGGTCTTTTCGTTCTGTCCGAGAGTGCGCGCGCCGGCATGGCGCATTTTCAAGAGGCCAGCCGCGCCATCGCGGCCCATGCCTGTCAGGATCACACCGACCGCGTTGCGTCCGGCAAGTTCGGCAACGGAATCGAAGAGAACGTCGACCGAGGGGCGGTGTCCGTTCACAGGATCGCGTTCGACAAGACGGCAAACGGGAGCCGACACATTCGCGACCTGCAAATGACGTTCTCCGCCTGGTGCCAGATAAATCTTACCAATCTCTAAACGTGCGCCATCCGTCGCTTCTGCCACCACCGGGGCACAGAGGCGGTTGAGGCGGTCCGCAAAGCTCTTGGTGAAGGTCGGCGGCATATGCTGGGTAATGACCGTCGGCGGACAATTCGCCGGAAACTTCTGGAGCACCGCTATCAAGGCCTCGACGCCGCCGGTTGAAGAACCGATGGCGACGATCTTGCGTCCAACCCGGAAATCAGCGACCGATGGCGGCGGAACGGGAGCAGCAGCGGGTTGCACGAACCGGCGCTGCGAACGCGCAGCCGCCTTCACCTTCTCGGCCAGGTCGCCGAACGGACGCGGTTCGCCGGGCACGGGCTTTCCGATACAATCGAAGGCGCCGATTTCAAGGGCGGCCAGGGATGCTTCCGCACCGCGGTGCGTCAAGGTGGAAACCATGATGACCGGCATGGGCCGGAGCTGCATGATCTTCTCAAGGAAATCAAGTCCGTTCATGTTCGGCATCTCGATGTCCAGCGTGACGACATCGGGATTGAGCTTCTTGATAGCCTCGCGCGCTTCCAGCGCGTCACCCGCCTCGCCGATGACACTGACGTCCGGATCGGATCTCAGGACGGCCGTGATCAGCCCACGCATGGTTGGGGAGTCGTCGACGACGAGAACTCGTGCCGGTGCGCTCATACCTTTCTCCCCAGTCCTCTTGCGGTGTAGCGATATGTGGTGACGCCTATGTTGTCGAAGACGTTCTTGGCTTCGCCTGAGACACGCTCGGAATGACCGATGTAAAGGTGGCCTCCTTCCGGCAGCAGTTCGGCAAAGCGCGACCAAATCTTCATTTGTGTCGGTTCGTCGAAATAGATCACGACATTGCGGCAGAAGATCACGTCGAACTTGCCCTTGAAGGGCCACTGCGCCATCAGGTTCAACTCGTTGTAGGTGATCAGCCGCTTGACGCGATCGTCGATCTGGAATTTGCGGCGCCCCTGCACGTCGACGTCCGTGAACCACTGCTTGCGCATGGCCGGCGATACGGTTTCGAGAGCGGTCTCGTCATATGCGCCCTGCCGGGCTATCGCCAGGATCTTCGGGTCGATATCGGTCGCCAGGATCTTGAAGTCGTAATCGGCAACGTTCGGCATCTGGGAGAGGACCGTCAGTGCGATCGAATAGGGCTCCTGGCCATCGGAAGACGCGGCCGACCAGATACGCACACGTCCGCCCGTCTTGGCGCGGTGCAAAAGCTCCGGCAGCACATGGTCGCGCAGATGCTCGAAATGATGGTTCTCGCGGAAGAAACGCGTAAAGTTGGTCGTTAGATGGGAGAGCATCTCGCGACGCGCTGCCGCCCCAGCCGGACTGGAGACCAGGGAGCAGTATTCGCGGAAACCCGAAAGCCCGAGACTGCGGATGTGCTTCGACAAACGCGAATAGACCAGCGAAGCCTTCGTCTCGTTCAGGTAGATCCCTGCATCCGAATAGATCATCGCAGCGATTTCCATGAGATCGCGGCGCGTCAGCGGGTATTCGCCGCTCGCCAGAACCTCATCGGGGCTACCCTGTCTGATGTCTTTTGCACTCAACGCATTCATGCAGCTTCGCTTTCCGTCTCGGGGAAGATCGCATCGAGTTCGAGCAGGCAGATCATCCGTTTTTCAATCGCAAGAATTCCGCGAGCGAACTGGCGCTCCGCCTCGGAAGAGACTTCCGGCGTGGGCTGAATGTTGTCATCGGTAACGGTCAGAATATCGGAGACGGCGTCGACGAGCAGGCCGACAACTTTCCGATGAACCTGGGCGACAATGATGACATGGCGCTGCGACGGTTCAGCGGCTTTCATGCCGAGACGCGCCGAAAGATCGATGATCGGCAGCACCGCGCCACGCAGGTTGATGACGCCTTTCATGTACGCTGGCGAATGCGGCATAGCCGTTGCCGGCGTCCAGCCGCGGATTTCGCGAACCGACATGATGTTTACGCAAAATTCCTGGTCGCCAATGCGGAACGCGATCAGTTCGCGATCCCCGTGGCTCAGACTTTTCACGCCGTACGACATCGTCTTATCCCACCGCTGCCAAAGACATTTCCGGCTTCAGGGCCTGGCCGCGCGATGCGCCGACCACGGCATCGACGTCGAGGATGAGCGCCACGCGCCCGTCGCCGAGGATCGTTGCAGCCGCAATGCCCGGAACGTGGGTGTAGTTTGCTTCCAGGCTCTTGATGACGACCTGGCGCTGACCCTGGATGGCGTCGACCATCAGAGCGCGCTGACCGCCGCCTTCGGATTCCACGAGCAGCGCGACACCCTCCACCGGGTTCGCCTGCGTTGCGCGGTAGTTCAGGATGCGCCCGACATCGACCAGCGGGCAGAACGAATTGCGGATCGAGATCAAGCGGTGGTTCGCACCGAATGAATGGATTGCGGAGGCTTCCGGCTGCAGCGTTTCGACGATGGCCGTCAGCGGTACCACAAGCGTCTGGCCTGCGACCGTTACCACCATGCCGTCGAGCACGGCGAGCGTCAGCGGCAGGCTCATCGTGAAGACGGAACCCTGCCCCGGCCTCGAGGTGATGCTGATACGACCGCCGAGCGCCTGGATCGAGCGCTTGACGACGTCCATACCGACACCGCGACCGGAGATATCCGAGATCTTGTCGGCCGTGGAGAAGCCCGGCAGGAAGATCAGGTTGTCGATTTCCTCGTCCGAGAGGTTCGAATCGGCCGGGATCAGCTCGTTGGCAATTGCCTTCTGCTTGACCTTTTCGCGGTTAATACCGGCGCCGTCGTCGGCGAGTTCGATCAGGATACGTCCCGACCGGTGCTTTGCCGTAAGGCGGACGGTGCCTTCAGCGTTCTTTCCGCTGGCAGCGCGCTTTTCCGGTGATTCGATGCCGTGATCGACGGCATTGCGGATCATGTGCGTCAGCGGTTCGGCGATCTTGTCGATGACCGTCTTGTCGACCTCGGTGTTTTCACCTTCGGTGATCAGGCGGATCGTCTTGCCCGTCATGTCGGCGATTTCACGAACGATACGCGACATGCGCTGGAACACCGGCTTCACCGGCTGCGCGCGGATCGCCATCACCGAATCCTGGATCTCGCGGGTAAGCTGCTGCAGCTCTTCGAGGCCCATGTTGATCGAAGACGTGCCCGTTGTATCGTTCTCGATGACGCTCTGTGAGAGCATCGCCTGGTTGATGACGAGCTCGCCGACGAGGTTGATCAGGCGGTCGACGCGGTCGAGATCGACGCGGATCGTCTGGCCCGCGCTTGCGGCGGCGGCATTGTTTTGTGCAGCAGCGGCCGCACTGGCAGCGGCAGCCGCTGTCGATTCCTTCTTTTCGACGCGGGCCGCCGCGGCAGCCATCTGCGTAACGTTCGAGGCAGTTTCAGCGGCCGCGACGGCTGCAGCGACCTCCGGCGTCACCTCCCGGGCCTCGATAGCACCGCCGTCATCGAGGATCGACAAATCGAAGGGAACGGGGATCATCGGCAGTTCGTCGTTGGAAGCCGTTGCGGCATCGGCTTCGACCGCCTTGATCGTCAGATCGCAATCCCATTCGGCGAACTCGAACACGGCGCGGATGGCGTCCTCGCCCTTATCCGTCTTCAGCGTGATGTTCCAGTAGAAGTAAGCTGCTTCTGCATCCAATTCTTCGAGGCCTGGCAGCGCATCCATGTTGCAATAGCAGCTCATCTCTCCCAAGCGGGAGAGATCGCGCAGCAGCAGGGTCGCGTCGTTACCCTTCGAATAGAGATCGGAGCGTGGCTTGAAGGTGATTTCATAAGCCGGAAGATCGGAACCGGCTTCTTCTTCACCGCCGAAATCGCCGAAGGAGAAGGGAATAGGCTGGAAACCGCTTTCGTCGGTCGGCGACGGAGCGGCGGCAACAGGTGCCGGAGCAGGTTTTGCAGCGGCCTTCGGCGCGGGAGTCTCGGCGGCGCTCGACGGCGACGGCATTTCGCCGTGTGCAAGCGCTTCGAGCTCTTTCACCAGGCCGCGGCTGCGGCTTTCGTCGACGCTGCCGCCGTCCCGGGCGGCATTGGTGAGGTCTGCCAGCACATCGGCCGATTTCAGCATGACCTTCAGGACATCCTGTGTCGGCTCAAGCTTATTGGAGCGAACGCAATCAAGTGTGGTCTCGAACACATGGGCGAAGGCGACGAGAGCGTCCAGACCGAAGGCACCGGCGCCGCCCTTGATCGAATGGACGGCACGGAACACCGCATTGACGGTTTCCGGATCGCGATCGCCATCATTCATTTTCAGAAGACCGGATTCCAGTTCGGCGAGCTGCTCCTCGCATTCCTGGAAAAAGATCTCTTTGATTTCGTTCATATCCATAGGAGAAAATCCTGGGTTTAAGCGGTTACGCGCTCAATGGCATCGATCAGCTTGGCAGGGTCGAACGGCTTGACGATCCAGCCGGTGGCTCCGGCCTGACGCGCACGGTTCTTCTTTTCCGCATCGCTTTCCGTCGTCAGGACCAGGATCGGGATCGCCCGGTACTTCTCGTTGCGGCGGACACCTTCGATGAAGCCGAAGCCATCAAGGCGCGGCATGTTGATGTCGGTGACGATGACGTCCGGGTTGGATTCCTCGAGAACTTCGAGGCCCTCGACGCCGTCTTCAGCCTGGATCGTCTCGAAGCCCGCATTGTTCAGCGTCACGAGAAGCATGTTTCGAATCGTCCGTGAATCATCCACGGTCAGCACTTTTTTCTTCATTGCCGGATCTCCTTGGCAAGCAGGTGGTCGATGTCGACGCCAACCAGCTGCATGGTTTTCTGAAACGCATCGGACACTTTCACGAAGGTGAACGAATGCTTGTCCCGGTCCCAGGTCTTCACGGCCGCCATCAGAACCTGAACACTAAGACCGCCCAGCCGCTCGACGGCGGATGCATCGATCGAAAGATCGCTGCCGCGCACGGAGAGAAGCTTGTCGCGCAAGGCCGACGCCTCGTTGAGATCGAGCACCGCTCCCAAACTCAAGGTCTTCCCACTCTTTTTTGCTGCCATCAGCTTTTCCTTGTCCCCTGCTCCCCTGCCCGCAAGAATGAGGCGAGGGCATCTTCCGATAGGTTAGTAAACATTCCGGCCACCTCCGAAGCTGGCGGCAGGAAGCGAGAGCCCGAAATCTTCTGCGTCGTATTGCTCGTCCAGGGTGATGGGCCGCGCTGGGATCTCGACGCGGCGATGATGAAACGAGCGACCCGCCGTAGCCTCGACGCGCCCGTTTTCGCGGGCGATGCGGAATTCACGGATGGTCTGACCGAGTTCGAGGATTACCGTATGCAACTCGTCGGCATCGGCGGCCGAACGCTGGGCGGACGCGGCGTTGTCGGCAACCTGCCCGCCGAGCGCCTTGACGTCGCCCACCACCGTGTCGAGGCTCGCGGCGTGCTCGCCCGTATGGCTTGCAATGGTGGCGATCGCAGCGTTGATGTCTGTCACCTGCCGTACGATACTGCCGATCGAATCCTGGGTTCGACCCACCATCTGCACGCCGGCGTCCACCTGGGACTTGGTCGTCGTGACGAGGGTCTTGATTTCGCGGGCGGCTTCGGCGGAGCGCTGCGCGAGCGCCCGCACTTCCTGCGCCACGACCGCAAAGCCGCGGCCGGACTCGCCAGCACGCGCCGCCTCGATGCCCGCATTCAGAGCAAGCAGGTTGGTCTGGAACGCGATCTCGTCGATCGCTCCGATGATCTGACCGATCTTTTCCGCGGACTGTTCGATATCCGCCATGGCACTGATGGCGCGGCCAACAACCTGGCCGCTCTCTTCAGCCGCGGCGCGGGTCGAGGCCGCGGCCTTTTCGGCGGCGCGGCTTTCCAATGCCCCGTTGCGCACGCTTCCGGCAATGGCTTCAAGGGCGACTGCCGATGTCATGAGTTGCTGTGAATGGTCAGCGGCATGACCGGAGAAGCTTTGGGAGGCGGTCGCAAGCGAATGGGTCGAGAGTTCGGCTTTCGCGGTGCGTTCGCCGAGAGCTGCAAATTCCCCCTGGATGGCGTCGAGGGCCGCATTGAGGGCGCCGGCGATATCCGCATAGGCGCTGTCTCCATCAGTAGCTGCGCGCGCGGTCAGATCGCGGGCTGCGAGGCCATTGACCACCTCGCCAAATATTCGCGTGACTTCCGCCTTGTCCTGTTCACGCTGTTCGGCAAGCGACTGCTGCTGCGAAGCACGCAGGGCATTGAAACGAAGCGACACGGCGATTTCGACATCCACCATGACCAGCCGGATGATGGCCATCATCATCTCGCTGATTTCTTTTGCGCGGCGTCTGGCGCCCGGAAGCAACGGCTTGCCTGCGAGCTCACCCGCCAGACCGGAAATGATGTGCTCTAGCATCACGCCGTGGCCAGCGACGTGCCAGCGCGGATCGAGGCCCATTCTACTCTCGGTATCGGACAGCACCTTGACGCGCTCGGCATAGAGGCTGTCGAAGCGGGCATCCGTCAGCACGTCCCAGTGGGAGGATTGGAGATCGTGCAGGCGATCGACCTGGCGGTCGTTCTCGAAATTGCGCGCGGCGTCGGGGAAGGTCTGATAGCGCTGGAACAGATCGCGAAGGCCGCTCTTCAGCCGGGCTTCAAGCATCGGCCGGTGGCGGCGCACCATCTCGCATTGCCCGGCATCGAGGCCGGCAAAGCGAAGGCGATCACGGAGGCTACCTGCCTGCGCGCCTTTGGCCTGATCTGATGGCATATCCTGCCCCAATGCCTATCCCCAATCACCTTCCGGACAGGGTCCGATGAAAAATTTGTGCTCCATCCGAGCGCAATGCGGGGGAAACGACCCATGCCACCGGCCACAAACCGGCGGGCGAATGTCTCCCGATCAGCAATTTCTATTTCGGAAAAGAGATCGATACCGGATCGAGCCGGTACGGCGGGACGGCGTCATGCCTGCTGGGAACGAGTAAACATCTTCCCATTCCGACGTGTACTGCAATGTTTATGGTTAATTCCTTGCTTGAAGGTTAATAGGCATTTGAAGGACCTTGGCATCCAAGCATTTCGACCGCCCGGCATGAATTTGTTCCTGGGAGTTGCAAACGCGCTACAAGTCCCGCACAAGGTCTATGTTATATCCCGCCTGTAAGACATGACATGATGTCGTTAAGGATAGAGCAATGATTGTTCTCGGATTGGGTTCGTGCGTCATCGCAATTGCCACGCTGGCCGCCGTCGCCCTGCTTGACCGGATTGAAGCCAGCCGCGGCGTGATCAGCCTCCGCGTGCTCTGAATGCAATTGCCCACTGCGGCATAGTGCGGCTTTCTGCGCCACCCCTGTTGGCAGCCACCTTCCTCTGATGTATCGCAGGCGCCTCAAGCTCAGCGGAAGTTGTTCATGACTGCCAGAACCGGCCTTTTCATCATTCTCGCCGTCACTCTGTGGCGTATCATAACGCTGCATTTCGACACGACGGATTTCTTCGTCGACGAGGCGCAGTACTGGTTCTGGTCCCAGAATCTCGATTTTGGTTACTATTCGAAGCCGCCGATGATCGCCTGGTTCATCCGCGCGATGACGGAACTTTCGGGCTCCAGCGATATCTTCTGGGTGCGCCTTTGCGGCCCCGTCGTCCACATGGGTACAGCATTCCTGCTGATGAAATTCGCGGCACGCGTAGCAGGTCCCAAGGCCGAGGGCTGGGCCGGCGCTATCTATATAACGATGCCTGCCGTTGCGCTATCATCGGTTTTCTTCTCGACCGATGTCGTTCTTCTATTCTTCATGACAATCGGCCTCTGGGCCTATTTCGGCCTGACAGAGAAGCGCTCGATTGCACTTGCTCTCATCATGGGCGTTGCTTTCGGTTTCTCCTTCCTGTCGAAATACGCGATCCTTTTTATCGTGCCCGGCGGACTGTTCGCACTGCTGCTGGTTCCGGCTGCGCGCATCGCCTGGCGTGACTTCTTCATATCGGTCGTCGCCGCGCTCATCGTCGCAGCCCCGAATCTCTGGTGGAACTTTACCCACGACGCAACGACCGTCCGCCACACGGAGGATATCGCGCAGTGGAATGAGCTTCGGCTGAATTTCGCCGGTGCCCTCGAATTTTTCGCAGCCCAGTTCGGCGTCGTCGGACCGATTGTTTTCTTCGCGATGCTTTGGGCAACGTGGCGCATGATCAAGGGAAAGAGCAGCGAGAAGGAAAAGCTTCTCATCTGGCTCTCCATACCGGTCGTTTTCCTGATTACCCTGCAGGCACTGGTCGCCAAGGCCGAAGCGAATTGGGGCGTGTCGGCCTATGTCGCCGGGACGGTGCTCGCCGTTTGGGTGCTGGTCCAGCTATGGCCGAAAGGCCTCACCATCTCGTTGATCATTGGCGGCGTTGCGAGCTTCCTTTTCCCGCTTGCGACGATCTTTGCCCATCAGCTTGTGCTTCCGGGCGGCAATGAGGTTATGAAGCGCTATCTGGGTCGTAGCGAAATCAGCCGTGAAGCGGGCGCCCTTGCCAAGCAGGCAGGCGTGAGCACCATTGTCACGGACAATCGCGGTTTTGTCGCCGACATGTTCCACACGCTGAGAAACGAGCCGATCAGGATCTACTCGCGTCCGCCCGCTGGCTTCCCCGCAAATTACTACGAACAGGAATTTGCGCTTCCGGCCGATGTCCAGGATCAGGTTCTGTTCGTCACACGCGGCGAACTGAGCTGCGCAGCCGCGGCACCCGAACTGGTCAAAAGCTGGCAACCTGCCGACGGTTACTATCGGGGCAAGACGGTCAATGCCTATAAGGTGCCCGCCGCCTGCCTGAGACCACGGAGCTAGTACGCCTCAGGGCAGGTAAAGGCCTGTTCCCGCTCCTTCGATCTCAACGAAACGCACACCGCCATCCTCGAAGGCGAGGCGCAGCTGCGCCTCGGTGGCGCGGTGGATTTCGTGGTGCTGTCCCTCATAATCACGTATCGTGCTGCGCGAGACCGCTGCCTTTTCGGCGAGTTCCGCTTGCGTCCAATCGAGCAAACCTCGTGCGGCGCGGCATAAAGCAGGCGTTAGAATTGTTTCTTTCGCGCCTTGACCCATGATTTCAAACCACCCATATTGGTCAATATAAGCCATATATGTCATAATGTGAACGGGAATTCCAGATCGGGGAGAACGGATGCCTCACGACACGCCTTTGATTTCGACAATCGTCGGAGGTCTCGTGCTGGCGTTCATTCTCGGCGCGCTTGCCAACAGGCTTCGACTGCCGCCATTGGTCGGATATCTTGTGGCCGGCGTTCTCGCCGGCCCGCACACGCCGGGCTTCGTTGCAGACCAGAACCTTGCGCCCGAACTTGCTGAAATCGGCGTCATCCTCCTGATGTTCGGCGTCGGCCTCCACTTCTCGCTGAAAGATCTGCTTTCGGTGCGCGGCATTGCCGTACCGGGCGCCGTGGTTCAAATCGGCTTTGCGACTTTGCTCGGCTGGGGGCTCGGTGCGCTCATGGGCTGGCCGCTCGGGGGCAGCCTCGTATTCGGTCTCGCACTGTCCGTTGCCTCCACCGTCGTGCTCCTGAAAGCCCTGCAGGAGCGCCGGCTCGTGGAGACCGAGCGCGGCAAGATCGCTGTCGGCTGGCTGATTGTCGAAGATCTCGCGATGGTCCTGGCGCTTGTGTTGATACCCGCAGCCGCCAGCATCGGCGATAGTGCCCATGCCACCGCCGAGCCATTTTCGGCGAGCCTCAGCCGCCTGCTCGGCCTTGATCTCGGGATCACAGGCATCATCGGCGTGACGCTGGTGAAAGTCGCGCTATTCGTTGCGCTAATGCTGGTCTTCGGCCGCAAGCTCATTCCCTGGACGATGCACCGGATCGCCCATACCGGGTCGCGCGAACTTTTTCGCCTCGGCGTGCTCGCCATCGCGCTCGGCGTTGCCTTTGGCGCATCGAAGCTCTTCGGCGTGTCTCTTGCCCTCGGCGCATTCTTTGCGGGCATGGTGCTCTCGGAAAGCGAGCTCAGCCACCGCGCCGCTCAGGAAAGCCTACCGCTTCGCGACGCGTTTGCTGTTCTCTTCTTCGTTTCCGTCGGCATGCTCTTCGATCCGAACATCCTGATCGACAAGCCGCTGCCGGTCCTGGCGACTGTCTTCATCATCGTCATCGGCAAGTCCGTCGCCGCCTTTCTCATCGTCCTGCTCTTCCGAAGGCCGGTGGGAACGGCGCTGACAATCTCGGCCAGCTTGGGACAGATCGGCGAATTCTCCTTCATCCTGGCCGCCCTCGGCGTCGATCTCGGCCTGCTCCCGGAAGAAGGCCGTGATCTCATCCTGGCCGGCGCGCTCATTTCGATCATTCTCAATCCGCTGCTTTTCATCGCTTGCGACCATATGCGGCCATTTCTCAAACGTTCGAAGCGCGAA
Organism: Rhizobium sp. SVR5-9E; assembly: GCF_056755095.1. Classification (NCBI taxonomy): domain Bacteria; kingdom Pseudomonadati; phylum Pseudomonadota; class Alphaproteobacteria; order Hyphomicrobiales; family Rhizobiaceae; genus Rhizobium; species Rhizobium sp. SVR5-9E. The sequence continues at coordinate 150,160 of NZ_JBNDHS010000004.1, forward strand.
GAGGCCCCCGCCGAAACGGCCGCTACAGCGGAGACGACTGTCGTGTCAGCCGAACCGGAAGACGAGATCCTGCCGACATCGCTTTCCCGACATGCCATCCTGATTGGCTATGGCAGGGTCGGCAGCATTGTCGGCCAGAACCTCAAGTCTTCGGGCACCCCGTTCCTTGTTATCGAGGATTCCGAAAAACGCATCGAGGAGCTTGCCGCACAGGGCGTCGAGACGATCCCCGGCAACGCCGCCGCTCGCGAGGTTCTCGATCTCGCCAATGTTGCAGGCGCGCGCAGCCTGGTCATTGCAATCCCCAATGCCTTCGAGGCCTGCCGCATCGCCGAGCACGGTCGCGGCCTCAATCCGTCGATCCTCATCGTCGCCCGGGCCCACTCGGACGCGGAAGTCGACGAGTTGAAGCGGTACGGCGCCGATACCGTCATCATGGGCGAGCGAGAAATCGCCATGGGGATGGTTGACCGGCTCGCGCAAGTACATCATGACAGTCCGGCCTATGAAGATGGGAACGGCACTGATACAATTCCGGTTGCGGAGAACGTTCCGCCACCCGAAAAAGAATGAGAGATTGGCGCGCTTTTGAGCCGATACGGGAGTGAAATTACCGAGGCAGAGATGACGGAGCTCGATGAGTGCCGCCTGACCACTCGTCTCGCCGCTTCCATGCTCATTGCCGTCTTCGCCTATCTCGGCCTGCTCTTCGGCGGCAATCTCATTCTCTCGCCGTCGGCCGCCGCCAATACGCTGTCATCTCCTTCCAAGGATCCGCAGCCACTGCAGATCACGGCCCGCGATGCCGTGCGCGGCGTGCTTGCCACGGACCGCAAGATCGCGCCTAAGCAGGCAGTCTATGATTCCGGTTCGATCTTCCTTGCCGCCGTTCCCGGCCTTGATTTCATCGGCTGGGCTCCGATCAAGGCTCTCACATCCTTCGACGCTCCGCTGGCGCCAGCCGCCGGCCGAGCCCACCAACCGCGCGCTCCGCCACGTTCGGCCTGAGACTGCGCGCCGCTGGCGCTTCCGATAGATTGAAAGACATGTCGCCAGCGCGGATGCGCCGGCAACCGCATATCAAGGAAAAAGATACATGCGCAATTCACCATGGCTGGTGTTCACCTATACGGTGATCATCGCGCTCGGCCTATTGATCGCCCTGCCAAACGGGCTGCCGCAATCGGTTCTCCAGCGCCTGCCTTCCTGGCTGCCGCACAATCAGGTTTCGCTCGGCCTCGACCTTCGCGGCGGCTCGCATCTCGTGCTCGAAGTCGATGAAGGCGACTTGACCAAGGAGCGCCTGAACTCGATGGTTCAGGATGCCCGCCGCGTCCTGCGCGAAAAGGGTATCCAGCCGAAGTCGGTTACTCGCAGCAACAACCAGATCGTGGTGACGCTTGCAGACGCCTCGCAGAGCGATGCCGCCGTCACCGAACTGCACACGCTCAGCAATCCGATCAGCACGGGCCTTAGCGCCGGCCAGTCGGACCTCGCCGTCACGGCCAATGGCCCGACGATCACCATTGGCTTCTCGCCGGCCGGTATCTCCGCCAATGTCGACAACGCCGTGCAGCAGAGCCTCGAGGTCATCCGCCAGCGCGTCGACCAGGTCGGCGTTGCCGAGCCGACGATCCAGCGCATCGGCGCCAACCGCATCCTCGTTCAGCTCCCCGGCGCTCAGGACCCGTCCCGCCTGCGCGAGCTGCTCGGCTCCACCGCCAAAATGTCCTTCCATATGCTCGCGCCAAATAACCAGCCCGGTCCCGGCGTGACCATGATGAAAGATGAAGAGGGCAATAGCTTTCCGGTCCTCGACCGCGTCGAGATCTCCGGTGATCGCCTTTCGGACGCTCGCGTCAGCTTCGACCCGAACACGCATGAGCCGGTTGTCAGCTTCCGCTTTGACAGCGCAGGCGCCACCCGCTTTGCCGAAATCACCCGCCAGAACGTCGGCAATCCCTTTGCCATCGTCCTCGACGACAAGGTATTGAGCGCGCCTGTCATTCGCGAACCGATCACCGGCGGCTCCGGCCAGATCTCCGGCAACTTCTCGGCAGACAGCGCAACGACGCTCGCCGCCATGCTGCGCGCCGGCGCCCTGCCCGCCAAGCTCACCGTCATCGAAGAACGCACCGTAGGCGCCGACCTTGGTGCAGATGCCATCAAGATGGGCCTTTATTCCGGCATCGTCGGCTTCGTGCTGGTCGCGGCCTTCATTTTCATCCTGTACGGCACCTGGGGTTTTCTCGCGAACTTCGCGCTGCTCATCCACACGATCCTGACCTTCTCGGCCCTGACGCTTGTCGGAGCGACGCTGACCCTGCCGGGTATCGCCGGCGTCGTGCTCGGTATTGGTCTTGCCGTCGACGCGAACGTCCTGATCAACGAGCGCATCCGCGAAGAGACGCGCAAGGGCAAGAGCGCCTTTGCAGCAATCGATACCGGCTTCCGTCGCGCCTATTCGACGATTATCGACGGCAACATGACGGCGCTCATCGCCGCGGCGATCCTGTTCTGGTTCGGCACCGGCCCGGTCCGCGGTTTCGCCGTCACCATGGCGCTCGGTCTCATCATCTCGATGTTTACCTCCGTCGCCTTCGTCCGCGTGACGATGATTGAGATCACTCGCCGCCGTAAGCTCAAGGTCCTGAACATCCGCCCGCTGATACCGGTGATGTTCAATCCTTACGGCCGCCACATCCAGTTCATGAAAGCGCGCTTCTTCGGCGTGACGGTTTCGGCGCTTCTGTCGATCGCCTCGGTCGTCCTCTTCATTCATCCGGGCCTCAACTACGGCGTCGACTTCCGCGGCGGCATCCAGATGTCGGTCAAGACGACGGAAGCCACCGACCTCGGCCGTTTCCGCGAGGGCCTGAACAGCCTCGGCCTCGGCGAGGTAGCGCTGCAATCCTACGGCGACAACAATACCATGGCAGTGCGCGCGCAGCGCCAGGACGGCGGTGAAGAAGCCCAGACGGCCGCCGTCGAGAAGCTGAAGGCGGAGATCATCAAGATCGACCCGTCTGCAACTGTCACCGGTACCGACGTCATCGGTCCGAAGGTCAGCGGTGAGCTCGCGTGGGCCGGCATCCTGTCGGTCGTCATCGCCAGCTTCGCGATGCTGTTCTACATCTGGTACCGCTTCGAGTGGCCATTCGCCGTGGGCGCCATCGTCACGCTCATCCTCGACGTGACCAAGGCGATCGGCTTCTTCGCGCTGACCGGCCTCGACTTCAACCTCACCGCCATCGCCGCCATCCTGACGCTCGTCGGCTATTCGGTGAATGACAAGGTCGTGGTCTACGACCGCATGCGTGAAAATATGCGTCTCTACAAGTCGATGCCGCTGCGCGAACTAATCGACCGGTCGATCAACGAGACGCTGGCGCGAAGCCTCTACACCAACGCGACGGCCTTCCTCGCCCTGTTGCCGATGGCGATCTGGGGCGGCAGCGCGGTGGAAAGCTTCGCTGTTCCGATGGTCTTCGGCATCCTCGTTGCCGGCGCTTCTTCCGTCTTCATCGCAGCACCGATCCTGCTCTTCCTCGGCGACTGGCGCCGCCGCCATGCCAAGGCGGTAGCAGCGTCCTCGAGCGCCGAGCCCGAAATTCTGCCGCCGGAAACCACCGAAGCGCGCAAGTCCATCGGCTAAGATACCTCTGGTAACAGATGGTTGTACGGGCGTCGGTTGCAGAACCGGCGCCCGCTTTTTATTCTGGCTGCAATGAAGTGAAGGGGTGCGTCTGAATGTCATACGATCAAGCGCCAGTTGCTGTTTCGGGCCCGGGCGAGGAGGAGCGTATGAAGCGGTTTCTGGCGACGGCTTCGCACGACCTGCAATCGCCGCTCCGGCACATCGCCATGTATGCGGAAATCCTCCTGGATGAGCTTGGGTCAAAGCTCGATGGCGAACAGCGCGAGAGCCTCACAGCTATCCTTCAGAAAGCCCAGGGGGCCCAACGTCTCACACGAACGCTCATGAGCTTCGCTGCCGGCACGCCACAGCTCTCGCCTGAGCCGCTCGAACTCGGTGGCTTGATCGAAAGCATCTGGACCGACGTGATCAGCGAGACAGCTGCACAGGACGCCACCATGAGCCACGGCACGCTTCCCACGATCCACAGCGATGCAACGATCCTCTCGGCCGTGTTCAATCACATTCTAACCAATGCGCTGATTTATCGGAGTGCCGCAGCACCGCATGTCGAGGTAACAGCGGAAAACAGTGCCGGCGACTGGCTGGTCCACATCTCCGACAATGGGCGGGGCATCGAACCCGCTCATCGGGACCGGATATTCGAGCCTTTCTGGAAGCTGCCACGGGCAGGCGCCGTCCCGGGCGCCGGACTTGGGCTGACAGCGGCGCGCGAACTGCTAATAGCGATGGGCGGTGACGTGACCCTGTGCCGCTCCGACGAAACGGGCAGCTGCTTTACGATCCGCCTGCCGGCCGCATGACCGCATCAGATCGAGTAATCGTCCTTCCAGAAATCGGGGACATCGTACTTTACATATTCACGGATGATATACTGCAGCGTGCGAGCGTCGATCTCATCCTTGCCGATTCGGAAGTCAACGCCGTAGTCCGGAAATTGCTGGAAGTAGCCGCCCGAAATATCCGTTGAAACGACCCCGATCGGTCCAGTGTAGCCTATGCCGCGAAGCTCGGGCACCGTCTCGCGGAAATCGGCATTTGGCAGCAGTCGGTTATCAAGCAGAACAAGGTCGAAGCGGCCGCCCTTGATCTTTTCCAGGGCGTCGCCGATCGATTGCGAGTATTCGATATCGACAGCAGGCTCGGCAAGACTACCGATCTTCTTCTTCAACGACCTGAACTCGACGAATTCGTCATCCACGAACAGGACCTTGACGGCATCTCCAGGGGCCGTTTCGGCTGTCATGCTGCTCCCCCCAAGTTACGTAACCAACCCATTCCTCAGGGCAATGGCCACCATGTGAACGCGGTTGACCGCATCAAGCTTCCTGACCGCCGCGGTAATATGAGAATTGACGGTATGCTCCGACAAGCCAAGGATGATCGCGATCTCTGCCGAGGTCTTACCTTCGCTGGTCCACTTGACGATTTCCGCCTCCCTCTGCGTCAGACGCCCCGACATTTCCTGCGTCAGGATTTCCTCGTAGAGTTTGTCAAAAATGCGCATGACATCGAGCAGAACGTCGGCAGTCTCTCCCTGGTCCGGCTCCGGGCGAATTCCACTGAGGACAAGGCAGTAGCGCCGCCCCTCCGGCGTGAAGAGGGGTATGAGCAGAAAGGTGTTACCGCTGAATTCGTTGAATGCAAGGTCGGCCGAAAGGCCCTCAAGCTGTCCACTCCTGCCGGCGACCGGCGTCGTCAAGAACTGTGCGGTCTTTGCCTTGAGCGCGCCCAGCGCTTCCTTGAGGGTCTGAATGAAAATCGGGACCCGGCGTTCGGCGATATTGGTGATGACGATTTCGCGTCCGCCGAAAGGCGCGTTCACCTCGGAAATGCGCGCAAGCGCAAAATTATCGAAGTGGTAGTGCTGCGCTGCCGCCTTGAAAAGGCGGAAAAAATCGGTGCGATTGATCGCCCGGCTAAGCTCGGGCCCTGAATGAAATGGAACCGCCGAAGCGTTGGTCATTCCAGCAATATCCTACGTCTAACCTCCGTTAGTCATTCTCATCCCAAAATCTTGGGATATACGTTTTGAATGCGAGAAGTTACAGAAGTCTTGAGGCAATTGATGAGGATAGGGGATGGGGACTTCCAGTATCCTGAAGGCGGATAAGCATCAATTCTCTCAACTGCAAGTGATACAGAGGGCGGCAGCGTTACTTGAATTGTAGCTTTTACTAGGTATCGCAATTTCTGTTGTTCACATCCATGAAGAACGGAAGAAGTGCCCGAAGTACGCGCGAGAGAGCCGATAGATCCATTCAGCTAAGGGGTTGGCTGAATTCGTGGCGGCGAATATGGGCCGGTCGGCTCTCTCAGTGCTTCGAGGCTCGTCGTCCTGCTGGCTGCATCTTGGAAGCGCGAGCGAGCCTTGTCAATCGCCGTCTCCTGCCTCGTCGGACACGTCTTTTACCGTACCGGAGCTCCGGCGTTGCCTGGCGCAATGCATGAGGACCGCAAAGTCGAGAGGCTTTGCAAGATAGATATCGGCACCCGCAGCTAGCGCCCGCTGCCGGTCCGCCTCGGCATCCGATCCGCTGCAGACGGCAAGCCGCATAGCCCTGAACCGTGCATCGGTCCGAAGCCGTTTAACGAGTGCCAAGCCGTCATCGAGGGGCATATAAAGATCGGCGACGAGCAAATCCGGAAGCGCTGCGTTTTCGGCAAGCCGCTGTTCCAGTGCGATAAACGCAGCTTCGGCCGTTGTGAAACAGAGAAGGGAGACTGCGGCCCTCTGCTTCTTGCGGATGTACTCCAGGTAGAAAAGGTCATCCCTGCTGTCATCGACGTAAAATATGACGGTCATCGGTGCTCGCTTCCGGTAAATCCGGGACGCTCCTCGATTGTGCAATGTCGAGACACTAGCTGCATTTGCGGACAATCGGTAGCAGCTGAACGCAACCATCCGGTGAAAACCCCGCATAACGCGACGTTCGCTATTGTGTCTTGCGGGATTTCGGAAAGAATTGTTCCGAACTGGGAGACTGACGACGTGTGGGATGCAGCAGTAGCAGGCCGGGAGGGCGCTTCGCAAAAAAAGCGGAAGGGCTATTGTTCCGTCGTTGTCGGCATTGGCTTGCTCCTCAGCCTTCTTGGCCTGACCGCGCTCGCAGGCTGGTTTCTCGAACTCGAGCTCATCATTTCCGTTTTTCCCGCTCTCCCGTCGATGGCGTTCAATACGGCGCTCTGCTTTGTGCTGTCAGGCACAGCCCTTGCCTGTTCCGCCTCCCGTCGACGGCTGGCATCCGTGGTATCATCGCTGCTTTCCTTGCTTGCCATCCTCATCGTGCTTGCCAGGCTGATCGAAATAAGCACATTCGGGCCTGCGATTCACAACATTGACCGGATGTTGACCGACATTCTTGTCCACCGCGATTTCGCCAAACAGATCGGCGGGGGGATGGCACCGAATACTGCGGTGATCTTCCTGATCGGCAATCTCTCGCTCATCATTGGCCAGAATTGGAAGGACGCTCGAGCGCCTCTCGGTCAGGAACTGGTGAGTTATCTGGTCATTACTCTCGGCATGATCGCCCTGACCGGTTATGTCACACACGCGGAGCAGGGCTACCGCTGGGGCCCGTACGCCACTATGGCACTGCCGACGGCGACCGCCATGGTTTTCTTCGGCGCAGGACTGCTTGCAAGCGCTTGGGAACGGCGTCCTGCACGCCGCGGCCGGATACCGCTCTGGATTCCGGCACTCGTGGGCTTCACGGGTCTCCTTGCAGACCTCTACACGCCTCTCGGTGTAGCGAACGGTATTCTCTACGTGCCGCTAGTCCTTACAGCTCTCTGGTTCGAAAACCGGAGGGCTCCGTTCTTCTTCGCCCTGCTTTGTACCATCCTCGTGCTGCTCGGTTTCTTGGCCGTCCAGCATGATACCCTGAGCTTTTGGCATCAAGGCGTGAACCGGGCGATCACCATCACGCTGCTATGGCTAATTGCCTTGCTCGTTTACTCCTATATGCGAAACAGGGTGAGCCTTGAGACCGAGCGCATCCGCTTTAGTGCCCTAGTGCGCAATGCACCTGATGCGGTGCTCACCATCGATGAAAAGGGGACGATTTCAAGTTTCAATCCGGCGGCCGAAAGGATGTTCGGTTACACGCCGCAGGAAGCGATCGGTCAGAACATCAAGATGCTGATGCCGGAGCCCTATCGTTCGAAGCATGATGGCTATCTCGACCATTATGCGGAAACCGGCAAACAGCGGGTCATCGGCACCACTCGCCAGGTTTCGGGGCGGCGCAAGAATGGCGTCGTCTTTCCGCTCGATGTCTCCGTCAGCGAGGTGAAGACCGGCGGGACGAGAACCTTCGTCGGGATCGTGCGCGACATCAGCGAACGTGTGCGCCAAGAGGAGCGGCTGAAAACGACGCTGGCAAAGCTTGGGGACTATACCGCCGATCTGGAGCGCAGCAATCACGACCTCGACGAATTTGCCTATATTGCCTCGCATGACTTGAAAGAGCCGCTACGCGGGATTCATAATCATTCCCGTTTCCTGCTGGAGGATTATGAAGCCCACCTCGATGATGACGGTGTACGGCGCCTGAACCGATTGGTGCGGCTCAGCCAGCGTATGGAAAAGCTGGTCAATGATCTGCTCTATTTCTCACGGATCGGGCGTCAGCAGCTCGCGGTGAAGCGCGCGGACATCAACCTGATCGTGAAGGATGTGGTGGCCACCATGGAGCATCTCCTGGAAGAGCGCCATGCCAAGGTTGTCATAGACGACCGCTTGCCGGAGGTGATCTGCGACGCGCCGCGCCTGACCGAAGTCTTCCGGAACCTGATTACCAATGCGATCAAATACAACGACAAACCCCAGCCGCTTGTGAGTATCGGCTATCTCGAGCACTTCGTTGCAAAGAATGGCGCGACAGCGCGTGGCGTCTTCTTCGTCAGGGATAACGGCAAAGGCATACCCCAGGAATTCCACGAGGACATTTTCCGTATTTTCAAGCGCTTGGAAAAATCGCAGGATTCGGACGATGGCACGGGCGCAGGTCTGACCTTCGTACGTAAGATAGTCGCCCGTCATAGTGGCGAGATATGGCTGGAATCGGAAGTCGGCGTGGGCACGACGTTCTATTTCACTTTGGGCAGGAAGCGCGAGGGGCAGAATGCAGCAGCGTGACACGCAACCAATCCTCATCGTCGAGGATAGCGAGGACGACTTCGAGGCGACGATGCGCGCTTTCAAGCGCACAAACCTCCGTAATCCAATCCGATGGGCGGCGTCCGGTCGGGAGGCTCTCGACACACTGGCAACCATGAATCCGCGGCCGGGCCTGATCCTGCTCGATCTCAACATGCCGGGGCTCGACGGGCGCAAGACGCTGGAGGCGATCAAATCCAACACGCACTGGCACAAGATACCGGTCGTCATCCTGACAACCTCTAACGACGAGCGCGACATCGAAGGCTGCTACGCGCTCGGTGCCAATACCTATGTGCAAAAGCCGGTCGATCTGGATGGCCTTTTTGCAGCCATACAAAGACTGAAGGAATACTGGTTCGAGATTGCCATATTGCCCCTAGAGGAGTGACCATTGCCGGAAGACTGCACGGTACTGATCATCGACGACAATATCGATGACCGCGAGGTGTACCGGCGCATGCTCAGCCGTGTACCCGGTCCGGCCTACATCGTATCGGAGGCCGAAACAGGCGATGATGGTCTCGCGCTCATCGGCCGCAAACGGCCGAATTGCATCCTGCTCGACTATTCTCTGCCCGGCCGCGACGGCCTTGATGTGCTTGCGGAAATCCTAAAGCGCGATTCTTCCGCGAATGTCATCATGCTGACGGGCCAAGGCAATGAGACCGTGGCCGTCGAGGTGATGAAGAGAGGTGCCCGCGACTACGTCACAAAGGACGCGTTGACGCCGGAAGGGCTGCACCGTTGCGTCCAGAATGCCATCATGCACGGCGCGCTGGAGACCAAGCTGGAGCAGAAGCGCCAGTCCCTTGAGATATTCACCCGTGCAATGGCGCACGATCTCAAGGAACCGCTGAGAACCATCAAATCCTTCAGCAGGATCCTGCATGGCTCGCCCTCGCTTCCGGCCGAGGACCGCGAACTTCTCGACTATATTTTGAGCGCTGCCGATCACATGGAGGACCTGATCGTCAAGGTTTCAGGCCTCACCAAGCTGGAGGTCTCCGGCGAGCTCGAACTCAAGCCGGTCTCGCTTGGTATGGTGCTCGATCAGGTGCGGGACAATCTTCATCAGCAAATCGAAAGCCGTCAGGCGGTGATAACTCACGGAGATCTGCCGGAAGTGATGGGCGACGCGACGTTGCTGATCCAGGCTCTGCAGAACCTCATTTCGAACTCCATCCGCTATTGCGAGGACCGCATGCCCGAGATTCGGATCGTTGCGACCGCGGCCGGCGGCCTTTGCAAACTTTCCCTCAGCGACAACGGCCCCGGCATCGATCCCCAACATCGCGAACTGATTTTCCAGCCGTTCAAACGGCTCGTCGGCCCCGGCATCGAAGGAACCGGCCTCGGACTTGCCATCTGTCGTCGTATAGCGCAACTGCACGGCGGCGCCATCTGGTGCGAGGGAAGCTCCGGCGAAGGGGCAACTTTCATCCTCGAGGTACCGCTCGCCCATTCGGCAGGGCCGGCGCCCGAGCGCATCCCTGCGACGCAGATCGTGCGGCCGCACCCAACCGGGGCAGACGGCAGACTTGCCGAGGTGCTGCTCGTCGAGGATAGCCCGGCCGACATTCAACTTTTTAAGTTGAAGCTCATGCAGCGAGAAAAAGTCAGCTTCAACCTCCATGTCGCGACCAACGGCCGTGAGGCGATGCGATTACTCCAACAGCGTGCCAGGCTGTCGGATCAGCCGCTGATGGACCTTATTCTTCTCGACATCAATATGCCGATTATGGACGGTTTCGAAGTCTTGAACGCACTTTCGGCCGACGAGCGCCTCAGTCAGATTCCCGTCTGCATCCTAAGCACCTCAAGCGACCAGAGCGATATTCAAAGGGCGAAGGCCCTTGGCGCAGTCGGCTATATGATCAAGCCGCCGACCCAGCAGCAGTTGGCAAAGGCGCTGGAGGACATTGTTACGCTGGAACTGAAACCCCACGGCGACACGCTCGTTCTCTGTGTAGAACAATCAAGGCAATCTTCCGCGGCACTGGCATGATTCTCGTAACGGCTCTAGTTGTGGCGCTTCTCGCCACCCCTATTCAAGACGGAATGCACTCGATGGTTTCTGGCATACATCACGTGACGGCTATCACCCGCAAGGTGCAGGCGAACGTCGATTTCTATGCCGGGTTCCTCGGCCTGCGACTCGTCAAACAGACCGCCGGCTTCGAAGACGCAACGCAACTGCATCTCTTCTATGGCGACGCCGACGGAACACCCGGGTCGCTCGTCACCTTCCTTGTTTGGGAGGATGGTTCGCCGGGGCGTGCTGGCTTCGGGCAGATCAGCGAAATTGGGCTTGCCATCGATCCGGCGAGCATCGGCTATTGGCTGACGCGGGCAATGAGCTTCGGCGTTCGAATGGAAGGACCGGCCGACGAGTTCGGTGAGCCCGTGCTGCGCTTCAAGGATCCGGACAACATCATCCTGAAGTTTACCGGCAACAAGGACCTGAGGGCCGCCGCCCCTTGGCACGACGGTCCGGTTCCCGTCGAGCACACCGTACAGCGTGTCCGCGGCGCGACCATGCTGACGGAAGTGCCGGACGAGAGCCGGGGCTTCCTCGAAAGCCATTTCGGCTACCGGTTCCAGGCAAACAAGGGCGCAATCGATCGACTCGTCTCGCCATCGGGCGACATTATCGATGTGCGCAATGCCCGCGGCTTCTGGTCCGGCGCGCCGGGCACCGGCGCGATCGATCATGTGGCCTTCCGTGCCGCCGACGATGCGGAGCTGTCTTCGGTTCACGAGGCGCTCGCCAAGACGAATGCCTCGGCGACCAACACGCATGACCGCAAATATTTCCGGTCGCTTTATGCCCGTGAGCCCGGAGGCACTCTCGTCGAGCTTGCGACCGACAAGCCCGGGATGACGACCGACGAGCCACCGTCAACTCTCGGCTCAAAGCTTTTCCTGCCGCCGAAGGACGCGATTACCGATCTCAGTGATTTGAAGGTCGTGCTGCCGCAGTTTTCCATGCCCGGCGAGCCCCGCGTGAACTATCGCGACCTGCCCTTCGTTCACCGCTTCTACACGCCACCGCATCCTGACGGCAGCGTCTTCGTGCTGCTGCACGGATCGGGCGGCAACGAGACGACGCTGATGCCGTTGCTGCACAAGGTAGCACCGCGAGCGACGCTGCTCGGAGTGCGCGGGCGCGCGACGGAAGAGGGCTTTCCTCGTTGGTACAAGCGCCTAACGCCATTCTCGTTCGACCAGGACGATATCAAGAACGAGGCCGAGGCCTTCGCCGCCTTTATCGACAGCGCCGTCAAATCCTACGGCCTGGATCCGGCGAAGATCGTCTACGTCGGCTATTCAAACGGCGCCAATCTGCTGAACTCGCTGCTCTACCTGCATCCAAACCTCGTTCACCGCGCAGTACTGCTGCGTTCGATGCCTGTGCTGAAGAACTATCCGCATGCCGACCTGACCGGTACCGATCTCCTCGTCATCAGCGGCAAGACCGACGCCTATGGCAAATATGCGAACGAACTGGAGGCACGCCTGAAAACATCTGGCGCGACCGTCGATTCGGATATCATTTCCGGCGGCCATGATCTCGGCGATGCCGATGTGCCGATTATCCAGAAATGGCTTCTGCAGAAAAACCCTTAGACTGGCGGCGCGCAGTAATGCACTGGAACGTCACTCAGGTGCATGCTGTCTTTTGATTGCTTAATCTGATGTTAGCTACCATGAATTTTTCAGAACTCGGACTTTTCTGCTGAATTCTGATTTCAATCGATCACTTTGTTTCCTTCTGCATTAGAATACGCGGAAACATCAACGCCATAGAGCCGCGACGTAAATACACTCTGGAGATTTTTTTATTTATACGATACATTTCTTCGACCTATAGGAATTTTTACGTCTCATATGTCGATACAACGTATAATATAAGTCAATAAATACAATAATTATCAATTATTATTACATATTTCTTCATTAGATTTTCTGTCATCATCCCCTACGCGCATCTTCGTCAACAAATTACCTTATTTTTTCGATTTTTTCTGGCCCTGTTCTATTTTGCTGCAGCGCAAAAAAATCTTGCCGAACTTCGATGAGCGACCTATCTTGGCCGCCACATCGATCGCAGAAGGGGAAATGAATGCCTCCTCGGCCTGTTGACGTCAGCCTGATCATCTCGTCGAGAAATCGGGCCTATGGCCTATTGAACTGCCTTGATGCCGTCGCGACTGCCGCGCGCCAGGCGGAGCGTTTGCGCTTGGAACTCGTTTTCGTAGACAATGGATCCACGGACGGTACGGCGGATGTCTTTAGCAAATGGGCGGCCACGGCGCCCATTGAGACGCGCCTCATCCACGAAACGCTGCCCGGCCTCGCCAATGCCCGGAATGCCGGAATAAGGGCTGCCGCTGGCTTTATCCTTGCTTTCACGGATGACGATTGTGAAGTCTTTCCGGATTACTTCACGGCCATCCACGCCGCCTTCGCCAATGATAAGCAGCTCATCATGCGCGGCGGCCGCATCGAGCTCGGCGATGAGCGCGATCTTCCCGTCACCATCAAGACCGAACTCGAACCCGCCGTATTGACCAGCGAACTCCATGCCGGAGGCTTCATCCACGGCGCCAACATGGTCTTCCCAAAAGCGCTTGCCGACACAATCGGTATCTTCGATCCGCGCTTCGGCGCCGGATCGCCGTTCCGCTCGGGCGAGGACACCGATTACACTCACCGTGCCTTCAACGCCGGTATCCGCGTTGAATATTTCCCCGAGATCGTCGTCAAGCACTTCCATGGTCGCCGCAAGGTCGAGGATATTCATCGCCTGCAGGCCGGCTACGCATTCGGCAATGGGGCGCTCTATGCGAAATACATGTTCGACCGGCGCTCCAACATGCGCGGCATGCTGCGCTGGGATATCCGTCAGGCGATCAAGGAAGTCATTAGCGGTCGCAAGATGAGTGAAGAAATGGGGCTCACCTATCGCCGCCAGCTTCGCGATCAAATCACCGGCATGCTCGCCTATTGGCGGAGCGCCAAATCCAAGAGCCCGGCGGCACCATCGGCAATCCATAAGTGATCCGCCACCGCAAGCCACGCGCTCGATCCGTGATAAATTCGATTGGAACCTGAATGGCAGAACATGCAGTTGCGCATGCCGACCTGAAGAAGAAGACGGCGCTGTCCGTCCTCTGGTCGGTGGTCCGCGTCGCGTGGAGTACCGTCGCAACCTTTGTCATCTTCGTCATTCTCGCCCGAATCCTCGGCCCCGCCGATTTCGGAACGTTCGCGCTCGCGAGCCTTTTCGTCGAGATCGGCCGCGTGCTCGCCTATGCCGGCCTCGGCGATGCGATCACGCGCCAGCTCGATCTTGATGAGGAGCTTGCCGACACGTGCTTCTGGGCGACCATCGCCTTCAGCGCCATCGTCGCGTCCCTCGTCTTCGTCTTCGCACCCTACTATGGCCTGCTCGTGCGTGATCCCGCAGTGGCCGGCATCCTGCGATGGCTTGCGCCGCTGCTCATCCTTTCATCGCTTGCGGTCATCCACAATGCCCGCCTCGCCCGCGAATTCGGCCATAAGAGCCTCGCCGGCCAGGCAATCGCCGCGAGCCTGCTGTCCGGGATCACCGCTGTCGTCTGCGCCTTTCTCGGCTGGGGCGTCTGGGCACTCGTTGCGCAGACCGCCGTCAACGCCGCCGTGACCGTGCTCCTCGGCTGGTTCTACTATCCGTGGATGCCGAAGTTTCGCTTCAACGTCGCGATGTTTCGCTCCGTCTTCCTCTTCAGCGTCAGCCTCGTCGTCACGCAGCTCATGTGGATGCTGCTCGCTCGCGTGCAAGATATCTTCATTTCCCGCTGGTACGGCGCCGTCGAGGTTGGCCGCTACCGCATCGCCTGGCGGCTGATCGAACTGATTGGCCAGGCCGTTCTCGCGCCCATCGGTAGCGTCTCGCTTGTCACGCTGTCGCGCCTGCAGAACGATCGTGTGGCCTTCCGCAATGCCTATAACAAGATCGTCGGCGCGGCCGCACTCGGTACGATCCCGCTGCTCTTCGGTTTCGGGGCGCTGTCGAACGACATGATCGCCCTGCTCTTCGGCGACAAGTGGGGCAATGCCGGCGATATCGCCACCGTGCTGGTGTTGATGTCCGTGCCTTTCGTGACGAACTTCTTCGCATCTTCGGCGCTCTCGGCCGTCAATCGTGCGGAATCGATCCTCTCGGTCGCCGCCCTCCAGTTTGCCGCAACACTGGTCCTCACCTGGCTGCTGGTCCCCTACGGCATCCTTGCGGTTGCGGCCGGCTACGTGCTGCGAGCTTGGCTGACGATGCCTTACCAGCAGTATGTCCTAAGCAAGTATGCCGGGATCGACGCCGTAGGCACATTCAAGGCAGTCGCCCTTCCCTTCTGCGGCGGCGCGCTCATGGCTGTCTGCGTCTGGTTCGCCCACCCGTTCATCGCTGACCATCTTCAAAGCCGCTGGGTATCGCTCGGCGTCAGCATCGGCGTCGGCGCTGTTATTTATCTGGCCTTCCTGCCGGTCTTCGGCTGGTCGGCTATCCGTCCCTATATCGCACTTGGCAAATCGCTGCTGCCGTTCGGCAAACGGGCCGAGGCTTAGCCTCGCAGCCAGGCCAGCAAACAGGAGCTTCCATGCAGGAAACCAACATTACAATCATCAATCGGCTTCAGGGCTTGATCGCAAACAACCTCTCCGACGTTGTGGACCCGGCGGAGCGTTTCGCGCTGCTCGATTTCCCGAACCACTACAACATCGGCGACAGTGCCATCTGGCTCGGCGAGCTTGCCTATTTCGACCGCCGCAAGACGCGGCCGTCCTACGTGACCGAGATCCCGACCTATAACGAGGAGCGGATGCTCGCCGCAATCGGCGACGGCCGCATCTTCCTGCACGGCGGCGGCAATTTCGGCGACATATGGGCCGGCTATCGCCAGTTCCGCGAAGGTCTGCTGACGAAATTCAAGGGCCGTCCGATTGTGCAGATGCCGCAGACGATCCATTTCAAGGAGCAGGCCAACATCGACAGCACGGCGCGCGCGATCGAGCAGCACGGCAACTTCACGCTCCTGGTGCGCGACAAGAAGAGCCTTGAATTCGCTCGCCGCTGGTTCCAATGCGAAACCCGCCTCTGCCCGGACATGGCCTTCTGCATCGGCCCGGTCGCCCGCCCGGCACCACAGCACGAGTTGCTGCTCAACCTTCGCGAAGATCAGGAAGTCGGCGCCGCCCAGGACCTCACCGCCGCCACGGGACGACACGGCACAGTCAAATCCGACTGGCCGGACGAGCCTGCCGATTTCCAAAAGCAGACCAAGCATACCGCGATCCTGAAGGGCCTGATGTCCGGAAAGATTGGCGGACGTGCCCGCATGACCGAGCTTGCCTATCGCGAGCGCGCGCAGCAGCGTTTCGACCGCGGCGTGGCATTGCTCAGCTCGGCGCGCCAGGTGATCACCGACCGCATGCATGGTCACATCATGTGCGTGCTTCTCAGTGCCGACCATTGCGTGCTGGACAACAGCTACGGCAAGACAAGCAGCTTCATCGAAGCCTGGGGAACCTGCAACACGGAAAAGGCAGAGCTTGCCGCCACCGTCGACGAGGCTCTTGCGATCCTCGACGCGTGGCGCGTAACGCAGGCCGCCGTCGCCTGACCCATCAGCCTCGCCGGGCGACCATGATCCCGGCGAGCACCACGGCTCCGCCAATCGCCTGCATCGGGCCGATCGCTTCGCTGAGCAAAGCCCAGGCAAGGATTGCCGCGACAACGGGCTGGAGCAGCAGCGTCAGCGAGGAGAAAGCGGCCGGCAGATAGGCGAGCGCATAAGCGATCGCCACCTGGCCGCCCGCATGGCTGATGAAGGCGAGGCCGAAAACCACCCCCCAGCCATAGGCTGTCGCCGGCAGTATCTGATCCTCGAAGAAGAAAGCCAGCGGAAACACGCAAACCGCGGCGGAAGCCGTGCTCCAGAGCATGATGCGGATCGTATCGAAGCGGCTGCGCAGTCTGCCTATGGCAAGGATGTATCCGGCATAGAACATCGCGGCGACGATCGCGACTCCATCACCCCGCAAATCTCCGTTCCCCAAAGCAGCAGGTCCGCCCTTCAGGATGATGACACCGACCAAGGCCAGCGCCAGGCCCAGAACGAAGAGCCGGGTCACCACCGCGCGGAAAAACAGGAAGCCGATCGCCGTGACAAAGACCGGTGCAAGATTCGCGAGCAGTGTCGCGTTGGCAACCGATGTCATGGTGATCGAGAGGTGCCATGCGGCAAGATCCAGGGACAGGATTGCGCCCGGCAGGATCAGCAAGGCGTAATCCGAAAGCTTTTCCGGCTTCGGCCCGGCGTCCTTACCCTTGATCAGCGAGAATATGAAAATCGGTATCAATGCGAGCGCGACGCGCCAGAACGCCGTCGCCATCGGCCCGACCTCGGACAGCCGCACGAAAATCGGCGAGCCGCCGATTGCTGCTCCTCCTAAAATCAGCGCTGTCAGGGCAAAACGGTTGGACGATACTGTTTCGACTGTAGGGGAAGCGGCCTGCGACATGAATCTCGAAGCTTTCTCCGCCGCTGGCTTTGAAAGCGACGATCTGGCAGCGAATTACCAGATGCGAGCAACCGAGGATAGTGTAAGAGCGACAAAGACCGACAAAAGTAGTCGGTGACGTGATCCTTAACCAGAAATCACCGTCGCGAATTCCGGATTGCCGCGGATCGTATTGCTCACCGTGCAGATTTCTTCCGCCGCATGGGCGATCTTCTGCCGCGTCTCGTCGTCGATATCGCCCTTGATGCTGAAGGCGATGTTGAACGTCTGCACGCGCGAAGGCCCCTCCGTCGCCTTCTCTCCGCTCACATCCGCGCTGATTTCGGTGATCCTGTCGAGGATGCCTATCTGGCTTGCGGCAATGCGTGCGCTGAGCACCAGGCAGGCCGAAAGCGAAGAGTAAAGCAGGTCCAGCGGATTGAAACCCGGCTGCGAGGCGCCGGTGACAATGTCGAGCTCGCCCTTGGTCGCCGAGGTGATGTGCGGAAAGCCGGTGCGCCCGAGAACGGCGGTCGCGCCCGTGGGTCTTGGTTTTACCTTGAGGTCGGCCATGCTGCGAAACTCCGTTGTTATCCCGATTCAGATAGTGCCTTTGCCTTCCACCGGCAACGAACCGTTTCCCGCAAATCCGAAGACGCGCGGATATGAATCCTGTATCAGGCAAGCCATGAAGAAAAAACAGATCGCGATCATCGGCGGGGGTCCCGCGGGTCTCATGGCGGCCGAAGTGCTTTCGGCATCCGGGCACGCCGTCACCGTCTACGAGGCCATGCCGACGGTGGCGCGAAAATTCCTGCTTGCCGGCAAATCCGGCCTCAACATCACCCACTCGGAAGGCTACGCGAGTTTCGTCACCCGCTTCGGCAAGGCGGGCGACCGGCTGCGATCCGCCTTGGACGGCTTCACGCCAGCCGATGTCCGCGCCTGGGCGGAAGGCCTCGGCACCGAGACTTTCACCGGCTCCTCCGGCCGGGTCTTCCCAACGGTGATGAAGGCCTCGCCGCTGCTACGTGCCTGGATCGCCCGCCTCGAAGGGCAAGACGTCGAAATCCTGACCCGCCACTGCTGGACCGGCTTCGAGGACGGCGGTTACGCTTTTGAGACACCGAAAGGCCATCTGGTCGTCCGCCCCGATGCCGCCTTGCTGGCGCTTGGCGGCGCCAGCTGGCCACGGCTCGGCTCGAATGCCGCCTGGGTGCCTTGGCTCCGAGATAGGGGCGTCGCCATTTCTCCATTCCGCCCCGCCAATTGCGGCTTCGACGTTGATTGGAGCGAGACTTTCCGCGAGCGTTTTGCCGGAGAGCCACTCAAATCCGTCACTGCGACCTCGCCCGCCGCCACCTTTCCCGGCGAGTTCGTCATCAGCCGCCACGGCATCGAGGGCAGCCTCGTCTACGCGCACGCCGCAGCCCTTCGCGACGAGCTTGAGGACGGCAAGCTCGCATCTCTGTTCATTGACCTCGCGCCCGGAAGAAGCCCCGAACGCCTCGCAAGGGACCTCGGTCGGCAGGACAGGAAAGCCAGCCTCTCCAACCGCCTCCGCAAGGGCGCCGGCCTGGACGGCACCAAGATTGCCCTGCTGCGCGAACGCGCGAGCGAAACCGAGCTCAAGGATCCGCTCAGCCTCGCCGGTCTCATCAAATCCCTGCCGATCCCGCTCTCCCGCCCCCGCCCTATCGCTGAGGCCATATCCTCGGCAGGCGGCATCGAATGGAGGGCACTTGACGATGGCTACATGCTGAAGGCCGTCCCCGGCCTCTTTGCTGGCGGAGAAATGCTCGACTGGGAAGCGCCGACCGGCGGCTATCTGCTAACGGCGTGCCTGGCGACAGGCAAGGCTGCTGCCATAGGCCTCGAGAGATGGCTTGGGGGCCGATAATCCCACAAGAAAAAGCCCCCACATCTGCTGTCGCAGGATTGTGAGGGCCTTTTTTCTGCAATGGTCGGTGTTTGGCCTCCCTTGCAGGGTTGTCAGGGACCGTACGTCTCTGACTGCTAATATAGTACTCCTTCGGCGGGGCTCCTGCAAATGAAAAAGCCCCCACCTGTGTTGCTAAGTGAGGGCCTTTTAGTTTGCGAGAAGGCCAGTGCGTGTTGGAAGCGCACTTCGCTTTCGCATGGGCTTGTTAGGGGGCGTATCTTCCTAACGACTAAAATAATACACCTGCGACGGCTCCCGCAGCAAACGGAAAGACTCCCACCAGAGACGAAGAATGTTCCAGTGGGAGCCCTTGTTGCCTACTGACGTGGCCCTCCGGCATACATCAGTGAGCACTAACGTATAGGCGGATGCTGACCCTACTCAACGGGAGACTTCGCAACTTAGTTAACCGCTCACTTTGAACTGGAACCGCAATTCGCCTCGCAACAAAACCAAATCTTTGGCGTACGGTCAGTTGTTCCTTGATGGGGAGTCTGACAAACGCAGGCAGGAACGCTCTGAGCGTCTGTCTGAAGAGTTCGCTTAGGTGCCGCATGTCGCGCCCCGGGCTGGCCACATGAATGACAAATGGCACCGGAAGTGGTGCCCAGAGCCGGAATCGAACCAGCGACACGCGGATTTTCAATCCGCTGCTCTACCAACTGAGCTATCTGGGCATCCGTGCTTCATGAGGCATTCCTCGTTCGAAAGAAATGCGGGGGCCTTGGTTCGCCCCGGAAGCGAGCGGGGTTATAGCATCTTGTCCGGCCATGGCAAGCATCAAATGACAGTTTTTTGGCGACCCGGGATATTTTGCGGATTTGCGAGCAAATTGAAGGAGTTCGCTGTGGATTTCCCTGGCTATTGCTCGTCGTCGTATTCCGCCTTCTTCTCATCCTCGGTGACCGGGATGGCGTAGGCGCCGCCGAGCCAGCGGGAAAGATCGACCTCCCGGCAGCGGTTGGAACAGAAGGGATAGTGCTCGCGGTGAGAGGGTTTGCCGCATTCCGGGCAAGGCCGGATCTTGCGTAGCGGCTCGACCTTTGCCGTCGTTTTGGTTTCTTCGGACATACTGATCCTCCTTCGGGCTCAGCCCTCGGGCCACCGGCTATACACGTCGAAGCCTTCGCCGGTGAGCAACAGGATGGTCTCATAGAGCGGCAGGCCGACCACGTTTGTGTAGGAGCCTACCATTTTCTGCACAAAGGTGCCGGCGAGCCCCTGGATGCCGTAAGCACCCGCCTTGCCGCGCCACTGGCCGGACGCAAGATAGTTCTCGATTTCGAAACCGGAAAGGCGCTTGAAGCGTACCTTCGTCTCGACGATCTTCTGGCGGATCTTGCGGTCGGGCGTCACGAGGCACACACCGGTATAGACCCAGTGGCTGCGACCGGAGAGCAGATGGAGCGAAGCGGACGCCTCATCGGCGAATTCGGCCTTGCCGAGAATACGGCGGCCGACGGCAACCACCGTGTCGGCCGCAAGAATATAGCTGCCCTTCCAGGCCGGGTCGCCCTTGAGCGCGGCAAGCGCCGCTTCGGCTTTTTCCGTCGACAGGCGCCTGGCGAGCGAACGCGGATGCTCGGACTTCTTCGGCGTCTCGTCGATGTCCATCGGCATCAGGCGCGAGGGCTCGATGCCTACCTGATTGAGCAGGTCGATGCGGCGCGGTGAGCCGGAAGCCAGAATGAGCTTGTATGTGAGCGCCATGGACCCTCGACCGGAAACGGAACCTTTGAGACGACTTCCGGCACAAGCCTACTTGAAGCGATAGGTGATGCGGCCCTTCGTGAGATCGTAGGGCGTCATTTCCACAAGCACCTTGTCGCCCGCCAGAACGCGGATGCGGTTCTTGCGCATGCGGCCCGCCGTGTGGGCGATGATTTCGTGCTCGTTTTCGAGCTTCACGCGAAAGGTCGCGTTCGGCAGAAGTTCGGTCACGATACCCGGGAATTCGAGGACTTCTTCTTTAGGCATATAAGGGTTTTCTTCCTGTCGGTTGAGCTGGCGGCATCGGACCGCCTCAAATTTGCGCGGAAACTACACAATCAACGTTCATTTGTGAACCTTGTTGATCGGGCTTTCTGCCATTTGTTTCACGCCGATTGCGCGGCGAGGCCATTTCTCCTGATGAGCCGGCTTTCGATCAAGCCTGTAAGGTGATCGCGGACCTCGCGATAGGCATCCAGGATCTGCTCGCGGGTACCGGTCGCCACGGTTGGATCCATCGTCGGCCAGTAGACCACTTCAACCGCGTTGGAGCGCGTCAGTTCCAGTGCTGCGTGATGCGCCTGAGGCGACAGCGTGATGATGAGATCGAAATAATCATCCTCGAGCTCTTCAAGGGTCTGCGGCTGCCGGCGCCCGAGCGAGAGACCGATCTCGTCAAGCACGACATCGACGAATGGATCGCGTTCGCCAGCGCGAATGCCTGCCGAGCGTATATAGGTAGTCGCAGGCAGCATGCTACGGGCGATCGCTTCGGCAATCGGCGAGCGAATGGCGTTCATCCCGCACATGAAAAGGATCGCGCCGTGCGCTTTTCCCTCTGCCGTGTGTTCCCCCGGCGCCACTGGTATCATCCGCGCCAGTGCAGCACGCAGACGAGCGTGAAGATGCGGCGCGCAGTGTCGAAATCGACCTCGATCTTGCCGGCAAGCCGGTCCTTCAGCGTCTGCGAACCCTCATTGTGGATGCCACGCCGCCCCATGTCGATGGCCTCGATACGGCTCGGCGAAGCAGACCGGATCGCCTCGTAGTAACTCTCGCAGATCATGAAATAGTCTTTCACGATCCGGCGGAAAGGCGTCAGCGACAGGATATGGGTCGCGACATCCCGCCCCTCTTCCGTGGTGATGCCGAAGACGAGCTTGGAATCGGCCAGCGAAATATTCAGCCGGTAGGGTCCGCCGCTATGGCCGACAGGCTCGAACCGGTTTTCCTCGATGAGATCGAAGATGGCGACGGCGCGCTCATGCTCGACATCGGGCGTCGAACGGCCGATCGTGTCGTCGAGGATGACATCAGAGAGCCGGAAGTCGCCCTTTGCCATGCCTCACCTTTCGAGATTGAGGCGGATCGCGACCGATCGCGCGTGAGCGTCAAGTCCTTCGGAAACTGCGAGCGCGATCGCCGCCGGCCCGAGTTCGCGGAGTTGCTGCGGCCCAAGCCGGAGGATCGACGTCCGCTTGACGAAATCGAGCACCGAAAGACCGGAGGAGAAGCGGGCAGAGCGCGCCGTCGGCAGAACGTGGTTCGAGCCGCCGACATAATCGCCGATTACTTCCGGCGTATGCGCGCCGATGAAGATCGCGCCGGCATTGCGGATGCCGTCGAGCAATGCATCCGGATCGGCGACAGCAAGCTCAAGATGCTCGGCAGCGATGCGGTTGGCCAGCGGGACGGCGTCCTTCAGGTTCTTTACCATGATGACGGCGCCGAAATCCCGCCAGCTGGCGGCCGCCGTTTCCGAGCGGTTCAGCGTTTTCAACTGCCGCTCCACGGCAGCTTCGACCGCCTTGCCGAATTCGGCGTCATCGGTGGCCAGGATCGCTTGAGCACCTGCGTCGTGCTCCGCCTGGGCCAGGAGATCGGCTGCGATCCAGTCCGGGTTGTTGTCCTTGTCGGCGATGACAAGCACTTCGGACGGACCGGCGATCATGTCGATGCCGACGGTGCCGAAAACCTGGCGCTTGGCGGCCGCGACATAGGCGTTGCCCGGGCCGGTGATCTTTGCGACCGGGGCGATCGTTTCCGTGCCGTAAGCCAGCGCTGCAACCGCCTGCGCCCCGCCGACACGGTAGATTTCCGAAACGCCGGCGAGCTTTGCCGCCGCAAGCACCGCCGGATTAACAGCGCCGCCCGTCGCCGGGACCACAATGACGATGCGCTCGACGCCTGCCACCTTTGCCGGGACCGCATTCATCAGCACCGAACTCGGGTAACTCGCCGTACCGCCGGGTACATAGAGGCCGACCGCCTCGATCGCCGTCCACCGCGAACCGAGCCCGACGCCCATGGCATCTTCGTAGATATCATCCTTCGGCAGCTGCCGGCGATGATGGGATTCGATCCGCACGGCGGCCACCTTCAGCGCGCCGAGCACCTCGGCAGGAACAGCCTCCACCGCAGCATCGATTTCCGCCTCGGTGACGCGCATCGGCACCGCAGCAAAATCAATGCCGTCGAATTTCTTCGAATATTCGGCGAGCGCCGCGTCGCCGCGGGTCCGCACGTCATCGATGATCGCGCGCACGACCGCGTTCACGTCTTCCGAAACCTCGCGCTTGGTCGTCAGAAACGCGGCAAAGCGCTGTTCGAAACCGTCCGATGCCTGATCCAGCCAGATTGCCAACGCAGCTATTCCTTCTCAATAAGACACAAGGAGAGTCTTCATGCGCCCGGGTGGCGCGGCTTGGAGGCGGTTTCCCATGCTCCGCCGATATCCGCAAGCGCCGCCTCGATGCATTCGACGTCGAGGACGATCTCAGCCTCGCCGGCAAGCGTCAGCTCGATCGTACCTTCTGGCCCCTCGCCCTTCTGCTCGAAGGCAACGGACAGCAGAGAAAGCACCTCGTCGCGCCGCCTGCGATTAATACCCGTGGAACGGACGGCCAGGACGCGCTTGAACACCAGAGCCGCCCGACGGCGCTCGAAGCCTTTGCGCTTCCTGATAGCCTCTTCCCAGACGAAGCGGTTGGCAGCAATCGAAAACTGCCCATCGCGCGGCGACCAGGCCATGTCGCCGACCTTGAAAACGCTATCCTGCATGTGGGCGGAGACCACGGCAAGATCTTCATTGTCGAGCGCAAGAAGCTTCAGATCCGTCATGCAGGCAAAACCCCGGTTCTATCTGGCACCACCTGGATGGTGATGCGTCAGACAACGGAAATAGGATGCCTCGGCGGAATGCGCAACCGGGATAAAGCGGCTATGAACGCCTCTTCCCTATTCGCTGACGCGCTCGACGATCGCCCCGCAGCGGGTGAGCTTTGCTTCCAGCCGCTCGAAGCCGCGATCGAGATGATAGACGCGGGAAACCACGGTCTCTCCTTCGGCGGCAAGACCGGCGATCACCAGCGAAACGGACGCACGAAGATCGGTTGCCATCACAGGCGCGCCCTTCAGCCGCTGCACGCCCTCGATCTTGGCCGTCTGGCCGGAAAGCGAGATCTTCGCGCCGAGACGGGCTAGCTCCTGCACATGCATGAAGCGGTTTTCGAAGATCGTTTCCGTCACGTGCGAAATGCCGGAAGAGCGCGTCATGAGCGCCATGAACTGCGCTTGCAGGTCAGTCGGGAAGCCCGGGAACGGATCGGTCACGACGTCCACCGGCTTGATGCCGCCGCCATTGCGCCTGACGCGGATGCCGTTGTTGGTCGGCGAAATCTCGGCGCCTGCGCGGCGGATCGTTTCCAGCGCCGTTTCAAGCAGCGTCGTGTCGGTATTCTCAAGAACGACGTCGCCGCCGGCCATCGCAACGGCTATCGCATAGGTGCCGGTCTCGATGCGGTCCGGCAGAACGCGGTGGCGTGCGCCCGAGAGCGACTGCACGCCTTCAATCGCAATCGTCGAGGTGCCGTGCCCGGAAATTTTCGCACCCATGGCGTTCAGGCAGTTCGCGAGATCGACGACTTCGGGCTCACGGGCGGCATTGCCGATGACCGTGGTGCCGCGCGCAAGGGTTGCCGCCATCATCATCACGTGGGTCGCACCGACCGAAACCTTCGGGAAGGTGTAGCGCGTGCCAATCAGCCCGCCGGACGGGGCCGTCGCATTGACATAGCCGCCGTCGATTTCAAGGTTTGCGCCAAGCGCTGCCAATCCTTCGAGGAAAAGATCCACCGGACGCGTGCCGATGGCGCAACCGCCCGGCAGCGAAACACGGCAGTGGCCCTCGCGCGCTAGGAGAGGCCCGATGACCCAGAAGGAAGCGCGCATCTTCGAAACCAGCTCGTAGGAAGCCGTCGTGTCGACGATGGTGCGGCAGGTGAAGTGGATGGTGCGCGCATAGGAGTCCTCCTGGCGCTCGCGGCGGCCGTTGACGGCAACGTCGACGCCGTGATTGCCGAGGATCCGCATCAGCAGTTCGACATCGGCCAGATGCGGAACGTTTTCGAGCGTCAGCGTGTCGCTGGTCAACAGCGAGGCGATCATCAGCGGCAAGGCGGCATTCTTGGCGCCGGAAATCGGAATGATGCCATTGAGCTCATTACCGCCGACAATTCTGATACGATCCATGAGGGACTTACGGGCTGCGCCCGCCTTTCTGAAAGTTCTGCCTTAAAAAGGGAGGGAGGTCTTTAGACGAATTCCGTACACGCTTCAATTCGCAGCGGAGCGAACATTACGATTCGTCCATTTTTGCGGCAGGAAGCCCACTTGTCTCGTCCTCCTGCCCGGCGCGCCGCGCCCGCGTCTGGTGCTTGCGGCGGGCGAGGTTTTCGCGAAGCTTTTCGGCGGCGCGCTCCCGGCGCAGCTTCGCCTGCTCTTCGATCATGGCCTTGCGGCCTTTCGCGGCTTTTTCGGTATTGTCATCCATGCGCCATGTTTAACGGATTCCGCCCTGCGCAAAAAGAGCTTACCCGTTAATACATGCGAAGTTGGAATTTGCGGCTTGCGCTTATCGAGAAGCTGTGGCAATAGGCCCCCCGTTCACGCAATGCAGCCGTTCGGCTCACGCGTGCTGGTCCTGCTGCCGTAGCTCAGTGGTAGAGCACACCCTTGGTAAGGGTGAGGTCGGTGGTTCAATCCCACTCGGCAGCACCAGTTTTCCGCTAAAGTGAGAGGCGAGAAAAAGCCACCGCGGATCCAGCTCTTTGAGCACGGCCCCCTTAACGTCTTCAGTAGATCGTTAGGCTGGATGGGCCGCATTTTCTTCGGCGGTGGCGTCAAGTTGTCCCTTTAGCTGACGAGCTGCTCGGCTCGTGCTGCGATTCTCTCATAGGCGCGATCGATTGGTTCGCGCGCATCGGGTAATGGCTCGCATCCGGGAACAAAGGGACGCATCCCGAGCCGCAGAAGAGCCTTCAGGTGATCCCGGCCGGATTCAGAACCCGCGACCCGTGCGAATGGCTTCATCGCAAAACCGGCAGGATAGAGGCGTCTGAATTCAGGAAAGTTCGTGAAGCCTTCGTGATTGTCGCCCCAGAGAAGGAAGCTCTCGGCGGGCGCTCCTTCGGCGAGGATCACTTCATGGGTTTCGAGCACAACGTGGAAATATTCAATCACCTCCCCGTCGGCCGGAGGGGCCGGCGCAATGGAGATCCCATTGACGAGATCCTTCGCCAGGATGAGGACGCCATCGATGAACAGAGCATGGCCAGGGGAGAGATAGAGATCCCTGTGAGGAGTCCGATCATCCAGCGCATACCGCGAAATGCGGATCGGCACGATGTCGGGATTCCAGGATGAACCGCTTCGCTTGTAGAGACTACGACCGACCCATTTCACCGGCATGGCTTGGCCGCGCACGGTTTCGACAAGATCGCCGATCTGAAGACTCTCGACGCAAACCTCGCCTGTTGGCGTCAGAACAGAGGTGCCACGGAGAAAGCACCTGGAACCGCCGCGACCGCCGCCCTGTTGATTGCCGCCCTGATTGCCTCCCTGCTGGTTGCCGCCCTGATTACCACCCTGCTGGGCTTGAGCGCTGAACGAAGGAAGTATCGCGGCCGCGAGAGTACCCATCGCCGCTAATCTGGCCCCTGTTGCCGCAGCCAGACCGAGGAAATGACGCCGCGCATGATTGAGCTGCGAGTACCGTTCTTCGTTTGAAGACATGCCTCTCTCCCCTGGCCCGGAGATGAAATACTGCATGTCATTCTGCATCAGCTTTCGATTTTAGAAAATCTGCACATTTTCATGCTCGACATAGCCATAGTCGCTGTGGTCGCAACCAAAGATGAGTACCACTCCGCCTTTTGGATGAAGGTACTACTGTCGGCATATGCCAATGCATGAGATGTCGCGGCACCAGTTTCGCCAAGAATCGAATTGCATTTCTCGTTCGCCGCTCGTGCGATGATCAAAACGCGATTGCCGCCAACAAATAACCCGCTACAATGCCTATGTGCGGGGTCTTGCGAGAGGAACGGAAGACCCCGGGTGTGCGTTTTGGCGTAGACACAGGAGGAATGGCTTATGGCAACAGAGAGATGGGGCAATCCGGTCAAGGTCGGCTTCGAAAACGCCGATGCGAGAACCGTGAACGGCCCGTTCGATGCATTGAAATGCCTCACCGACCTTTGGCCCGTCACCCGCGGCCTGCACTATCTCAAAGCCCGCAGTACCTGCCGTGCGGCCCTTGACGGGCGCAAAACCTGCGAGGAAGCGCGCGCCGAGTTTCTGGCAGCTGCGGAAGAAGCCAAGCTCAAGCTTCACTGACGAGCGCGACGCGCTCGCCACCGCTGCTATCCGTCAAAACGACGTAGCAATCCATTATCGCGAACGACGGCTCCTTCAGCAGTCGTTACCGCCTTCCATCTCGATATAGCCGACGCCGATAATCGTTCCATCCGGTGCGCGGATGAAGGATGGAAGATAATGCGCTTCGACCGGAGCACAGCTAGGAGAGTCGATAAATTCGTTCAGCGCAATCTGGTCCTGCGGCAGCGCGGAGTAGTGTTCCACGTCGCCCTCAAGTGAAGCATAGGCGGGAGAGCTAAATACCGCCGACGCGGCAAGGAAGGCGGGAATGGCCAAACGGAAAATCGTCCTCATGACAGTCTCCAGCGTTGAAATCAGGCAGTCAACACGCCAGACGTGGTTTTGGTTCCGTTGACCAGTCACTGCCGCAGCAGGCGGCTCTTGACGTGACCCTTGCCGACGACCTCCTCTGCGATCTCGACAGCGCGATCATCGTCGCCTTCCCGTTGCACGATGCCCTCCAAAACAACATAAGAGCCGACAACCGTCACAGTAACCTGATCGACATTCAGGTCGCGGGCGGCGTGGAGGGCGCTTTCCACCGAGGCTTTCGTTGCTGAGTTGCCATGTCCTTCGGCGCAGCCTTCCTGCGCGTTCCAGGGTTCAAACGGAAGTACCATAGGGGATCTCCACCGGTAATAATCCCTAACGCTCGGCATGGCTTTTGGTTGCATGTCCACGGGTAAGCAGCGGGTGAGCAATGGAGATTTGAGGCTGTACTTTGCTCTGGCCGACCTTTGCGATATCTAGTGAAACAGCGGTGGAGGCAATTCAATGAAAGTGGGCGTTTCGGCTATCCTCGTAGCGTTTCTGCTCTGCAGCTGCACGTCGTCGGATACGGCGAATGAGCTTGAGCCGATCCCCGGCAGCATCACGTATGGCGGCCAGCCGAGAACGAAACTGACGAAGTCGCCGGTTGGCAGCGCCGTCTATAACACTTTTCACGATTCAAGCGGCAACCGCGTAGAGGAAACATACATCCTCCAGCCGGATCGCAGCCTCAAGCTCGTGCGCCGGCAAGTCATGTCCGACTTTGACGACTAAAGCCCGTGCTTGACAGGAATCACAATCAAGAACATTCAAGGAACACCTAACCTGTCCGTGCGCGATTCCGCACGGCGCCAACCGGACGGCTGGATGTATCTCGAAAAGCTCAATCCACAACAGCGCATGGCGGTCGAACATGGCACGCTTGCCGAGGGCATCCATATTGCTGGCCCGCTGCTGGTCATCGCCGGTGCGGGGTCCGGCAAGACCAACACGCTGGCGCACCGGGTTGCGCATCTGATCGTCAAGGGGGCCGACCCGCGCCGCATCCTGCTCATGACCTTCTCCCGCCGGGCGGCTTCCGAAATGGCGCGCCGTGTCGAGCGCATCTGTGCCCAGGTTCTCGGCGCCAATTCCGGCATCATGGCCGATGCGCTTGCCTGGAGCGGTACCTTTCATGGGATTGGCGCGCGGCTGCTTCGCGACTACGCTGAGCAGATCGGGGTCGACCCCGCCTTCACCATCCACGACCGGGAAGACAGCGCCGATCTGATGAACCTCGTTCGTCACGAGCTCGGCTTTTCGAAGATGGAGAGCCGCTTTCCCACCAAGGGGACCTGCCTTGCGATCTACTCCCGAGCCGTGAATTCGGAGACGGAGCTGTCTCTGGTTTTGCGTGACGCGTTCCCTTGGTGCGCTGCGTGGGAAAAACAACTTCGCGAACTCTTCGCCGCCTACGTCGAGGCCAAGCAGAGCCAGAACGTCCTCGATTACGACGACTTGCTGCTTTACTGGGCACAGATGGTTGCCGAACCGATGATCGCCGGGGATATCGGCAGCCGCTTCGACCATGTGCTCGTTGACGAGTATCAGGACACGAACCGCTTGCAGTCTTCTATCCTGCTGGCGTTGAAGCCCGGAGGCCAGGGGCTGACTGTCGTCGGGGACGATGCACAATCGATCTATTCCTTCCGGGCCGCCACCGTCCGCAACATCCTCGATTTCCCTGCGTCGTTCAGCCCGGCAGCCAATATCGTTACGCTCGACCGCAACTACCGCTCGACGCAGCCGATCCTTGCTGCGGCCAATGCCGTGATTGATCTTGCCTCGGAGCGCTTTACCAAGAACCTCTGGACGGAGCGGCAATCGGCTGAGCGCCCTCGCCTCGTCACGGTGCGCGACGAGGCCGACCAGGCGCGCTATGTCGCAGACAAGGTGCTGGAGAACCGGGAGGAAGGCACGCGGCTGAAAAGCCAGGCGGTGCTCTTCCGCGCCTCCCATCACAGCGGCCCGCTGGAGGTCGAGCTCACCCGCCGCAACATTCCATTCGTGAAATTCGGCGGCTTGAAGTTCCTCGACAGCGCGCATGTCAAGGATATGCTCGCCGCTCTCCGCTTTGCGCTCAACCCGCGGGACCGGGTTGCCGGCTTCCGGCTGATGCAGATCCTGCCGGGCGTCGGTCCTTCGACCGCCCAGCGCGCACTCGATCAGATGGCGGGAGACCCAAGCCCGCTGCAGGCGCTCGCGGCCATGCCCGCCCCGCCCCGCGCCGGGGAGGATTGGACATCCTTCGTCTCAGTCATGCAGGAATTGAAAGCCGGCAAGGCCGGCTGGCCTGCCGAAATCGGCCTCGTCCGGGAGTGGTACCAGCCGCATCTCGAGCGGTTGCATGAGGATGCCTCGACGCGTCAGGCCGATCTTCTGCAACTCGAGCAGATCGCGGGCGGCTATCCCTCGCGGGAACGCTTTCTTACAGAGCTGACGCTCGATCCGCCGGACGCGACAAGCGACCAGGCCGGCGTGCCGCTGCTCGACGAGGACTACTTGATTCTCTCGACCATCCACTCGGCCAAGGGGCAGGAGTGGACCAAAGTCTTCATGTTGAACGTGGTCGACGGCTGCATACCGTCCGACCTGGGCATCGGCACCAGCGCGGAGATAGAAGAGGAGCGGCGTCTCCTCTATGTCGCGATGACCCGCGCCAAGGACAATCTCGATCTCATCGTTCCACAGCGCTTCTTCACGCATGGGCAGAATGCGCAGGGCGACCGGCACGTCTATGCATCGCGCACGCGCTTTATCCCGGCCACGCTGCTGCAATTCTTCGAAGTCTGCGGCTGGCCGCAGGGCAAGAGCGGGAGCGCCAGCGCACAGCAGGCTCGCCAGGTTCGCATCGATGTCGGCGCCCGCATGCGCGGCATGTGGCGCTAGATGGGAAGAGGATGATCGAGAGGTTTGAAGAACGGCGCGATCATATCCGCATCCACTGCCTCAAGGGTCGACGGCGACCATTTGGGATTTCGGTCCTTGTCGATCACCGCCGCCCGCACGCCTTCGTAGAAATCCGCGGACTTCAACATTTGAATGCCGGCGGCCAGCTCGCGGTTCAGGCACTCCGCGAGGCGGGCGCTGTTGCGGCCCTCCCTCACAAGACGGAGAGTCAGTTTCAGGCTGGTCGGCGAACGCGTCCTCAAGACGCGAAGCGACTCGACAGCAAACGCGTCCTGCTCCGCGCCAAGCGCCCCGGCAATGTCTTCCACGCTGTCGAAGCGGAAGAGGCGGTCGATCAGCTCCTGGGCGCTTCGCAAACGGCTTTCAGCCGGCTCTTCAGACAGATGCTTTAGCAAGGCATCGCAGGCCACCGATGACGAACCGGCCGGCATGCGCGCCAATGCATCGATCACGTGCGGCAGCCGCGAAGACGGGATCTGCAGATCCGTAAGGCCGGCGTAGATGGCGTCTGCAGCGTTCAGCTCCAGGCCCGTCAGTCCGGCCCATGTTCCCGTTTCGCCAGGCATACGCGGCAGGAGCCAGGTCGCTCCGACATCCGGGAAATATCCGATGCCGGTTTCCGGCATCGCAAGCCTCGTCCGCTCGGTCGCAATACGGTGCCGCCCATGGGCCGAAAGTCCGACGCCGCCGCCCATGGTGATGCCGTCCATCAGCGCGATATAGGGCTTTGCGTAGTTGGCGATGCGATGGTTGAGGGTAAATTCTTCGCGCCAGAACGTCTCTGCCAAACCGGAATTGGAACGCCCGCTTTCGTGAAGGACACGAATATCGCCGCCGGCGCAGAAGCCGCGCTCGCCCTCGCCGGCCACGACCACGCTTGCAATCCCATCGTCATCCGCAAATTCGTCGAGCGCCGTATCGATCATGCGCACCATGTCGAGCGTCAGGCTGTTCAACGCCCGCGGCCGATTGAGCCGGATGATGCCCGCCGTACCGCGCCGTTCGATAATAACTTCGCGCTCGTGTCCGTTCTTCATGTCCACTGTCCACCCTCGACTGATCCCCCATCAATAAACAGAAGGAGGCATCGCTCCAATGGACTTTATATCATCAGGCGCGGGCCGTGTGAGATTCAAAGCACAGTGCAAGCCGACATGCTGGTGTTTAGAACGAAGCCGCCGCAAGCGCACGATGCATTCCGTGCAGATCGTGGACCCGGCGATCCATGAGGGCTAGTTCCCAATCCAGGGCACTGCGAACGATCGTTTCCAGAGAGTCATGTTTCGGCGTCCAGCCTAGCACACGCCGCGCCAAGGTGGCGTCAGCAACGACGCTTGCGGCATCGCCCGGACGACGCGGCGCCATGTGGACCTTGAACGAATGGCCGCGCAGCCGCACCACCATGTTCAGCACGTCGAGCACCGAATAGCCGGCACCGTAGCCGCAATTCGCCACCAGCGACCCGTTGCCCTTGCGAAGATGCTGCAAGGCCTTCAGATGGGCCTCTGCCAGGTCGGTCACATGGATATAATCGCGCACGCCGGTGCCGTCATGCGTCGGGTAGTCGATGCCGTAGACATGCACGCTGTCACGCTTGCCGAGTGCGGCCTCGCAGGCGACCTTGATGAGATGCGTCGCGCTGCTGGTGGATTGTCCCGCACGGCCGTGCGGATCGGCGCCCGCGACGTTGAAATAGCGGAGCGCCACATAGTCAAAGTCGTAGGCCGCAGCCGCATCGCGCAACATGAACTCGGTCATCAGCTTCGACTGGCCATAGGGATTTTCCGGGTTGAGCGGCGCGGTTTCCTTGACCGCCTCAGAGGTCTTCTGCGGGCCGTAGACGGCGGCGGTCGAGGAAAAGACGAAATGGCGCACGCCGGCCTTGATTGCCGCGCTCAAAAGCGCACGCGTCTTGCCCGAGTTATTGTCGTAATAGGAAAGCGGATCGGCAACCGAAGCCGGGACGACCGCGGATCCCGCAAAATGGACAATCGCTTCTATGTCGTTCTCGATGAAGATCCTCTTCAGGACCTCGGCATCGGCGATATCCCCCAGGTAGAATCGCGTGGCAGGCGCCACCGCCCAACGAAAGCCGGTAGAAAGGCGATCGAGCACAACGACGTCCTCGCCCGCATCGAGCAGCGCCCAGACCATATGGCTGCCGATATAACCGGCGCCGCCCGTCACCAAAATTGCCATGTCCCGCATTCCCTGTCTTATTCGAACAGGGGCATTTCACGCCGTCTTTCCTTTCTGATTTTCTTATTTGGCAGCCGTTTGCGGGGCTTTGAACCGGTAAGTTTGATGCGGTGGTTAGGACCCGATTGCCGGTTATTCTACAATTTTATCGAACTGACGTTCCGGTACAAAAAAGCCCGGCTTTGAGAGCCGGGCTTTGATCGTCATAGCTTCAGAATGTACTCGCTGAGCCTGCCGGCGGCGTCCTTGACCTGTTCCGGATCGCGCAGGAAACAAGCCCGCAGGAAGAGTTCGCCGCCTGGGCCGAAGGCCGTGCCGGGCGCCAGGCCGACACCGGTCTTGTCGACGATATCGAGCGCCGCCTTGCGGCTGTCCGTGACGCCGTCGATCTTCAGGAAGGCGTAGAGCGCCCCGTCCGGCTTCAGCGTCTCGACGCGATTGGTGGCAACGAGCGCATCACAAAGAATGTCGCGGGAAAGGGCTGCCTTCCCGATGTTGGCGGCGACGAATTCGTCGCCCTGGTTGAGAGCCGCCACCGCTCCCTTCTGCATGAACTGAGCAACGCCGGAGGTCGAATATTGGATCAGGTTTTCGAGCACCTGCCCCGTTTCCGGCGGCGCCACGATCCAGCCGACGCGCCAGCCGGTCATCGACCAGTTCTTCGAGAATGAGTTGACGAACATGATCCTGTCGCCTGGTGTCATGACATCCAGGAAAGAAGGCGCACGGCCGCCAGCGTAGAAATAGCGCGCGTAAATTTCGTCCGCCATGATCCAGAGATCGTGCTTGCGGGCAAGTTCCAGGATGTCTGCGAGGTCCTTCCTCGTCGCCGTCCAACCTGTCGGGTTCGACGGCGTGTTGATGAAAAACGCCTTGGTCTTCGGCGTGATCGCGGCTTCGATGCGGTTGAGATCAACTGCCCATTTGCCGCCTTCGAACTGCAGCTCGACGGGAATCGAGCGGGCGCCGGCGATTTCAAGCGCTGCAGCGATATTCGGCCAGGCGGGCGTCAGATAGATCAATTCGTCGCCCGGGGAGGTCAGCGCCTGCACGGCGATCTGGATCGCCTGCATGCCCGAGCCGGTCACGTAGAAATGCTCCACCGGCAGGGTGATGCCGAAATGCCGGGCATAGTAGTCCGATAGAGCCTGACGCAGTTCGGGAATACCGCGCTGCCAGGTGTAGAAGGTTTCTCCTGCGGCGAGCGCATCCATCGCAGCCTTGCTGATGAAGTCCGGCGTCGGAAGATCACCTTCTCCGACCCACAACGGCAGCAGGCCATCGCGGCCACGGGCATAATTCACGACTTCTACGATCCCGCTTTCTGGCGCCGAAACGGCGCGCGGGCTCAGGCTGTTCATAATCGACATGCAGATCTCCGGTTTTGGCTTTCATAAAACAAAACCGCACGCAAATCCCATGAGAATGCGTGATGCCGTATCGATTTTCGTGATGAATGAGCGCCGCAGAATGTGCGGGCTCCGGCAGCAATCAGACCGCCGGGCGCTTGGCCAATAGATCGCGGATTTCCGTCAGCAGCGCGACATCCGCCGGGGGCGGCGCTTCTTCGGCGGCCTTTTCCTCGTTGCGCTCGACCTGCTTGCGGAGCGTGTTCACGCCCTTGATCAGCAGGAAGATGATCCAGGCGAGGATCAGGAAATTGATGACGACGGTGATGAAACTGCCATAGGCGAAGACGGCACCCTGGGCCCGGGCGGCCGCAAGCGTCGGCGCGTTGACCGAAGACGAAAGGCCGATGAAATAGTTGGAAAAATCGAAACCGCCGAAAATGGCCCCGACGATCGGCATGATGATGTCGTCGACCAGTGATTTCACGATACCGCCGAAAGCGCCACCGATGATGACACCGACGGCGAGATCCATGACGTTGCCTCGGGCGATGAAAGCCTTGAACTCGTTAAGCATCCGATCTGTCTCCCTCTGATGCGCTCTCTCGACAGTGCGTTGTTTCCATTAGCTACAGCTCTTGATTGATTAATCAATTGTCGAATTGAAACAATCGGCTT
The DNA here is from genome assembly GCF_056755095.1 of Rhizobium sp. SVR5-9E. Classification (NCBI taxonomy): domain Bacteria; kingdom Pseudomonadati; phylum Pseudomonadota; class Alphaproteobacteria; order Hyphomicrobiales; family Rhizobiaceae; genus Rhizobium; species Rhizobium sp. SVR5-9E. The sequence continues at coordinate 185,340 of NZ_JBNDHS010000004.1, forward strand.
TTCCTTCCGTCTTGGACTTAATGCCTAGATCACCGCAATTTCCAAAAGGGAGGATTTCCCTTAATCTTCAAGCCTTCCGGGGAACCGGCGCATGGTGGATCGGGCGGAGGGTCAATGCTTGCAGGCTGGGTTATAATTGCATTTGCCTTGGGCTATCTTCTGCTTCTGTTCGCCGTCGCAAGCTATGGCGACCGCAGAAGCCAGAGGCTCGGCATACCGCAAGGCGGCTGGCCGGTTGTCTATGCGCTCAGCCTTGGTATCTACTGCACCTCCTGGACCTATTTCGGTGGCGTCGGGCTCGCCTCCCAGCGCGGCCTGGAATTTGCCGGCATCTATATCGGCCCGATCCTTGTCTTCACGCTCGGCATGCCGGTTCTGCGGCGGATCATCGAGCTTGCAAAGACGGAAAAGCTTACGTCGGTAGCGGACTTCCTCGCTGCTCGCTACGGAAAGAATTCCACGGTCGCCACCATCGTCGCGCTGATCTCTCTGGTCGGCACAATTCCATACATCGCGCTGCAATTGAAGGCGATCTCCAGCGCCGTAACGGCGATGGTCAATCCATCCGACTACGGTATCGGCAGCGGCAACCTTTACTTTCTCGATCTCCCGCTGGTCGCGACCCTCGTGCTTGCCTGCTTCGCCATCATGTTCGGCACACGACATACTGACGCCACCGAGCATCAGGACGGATTGATCCTCGCGGTTTCCATGGAGTCGCTGGTCAAGCTCGTGGCCTTTCTCACCGCCGGTGTCTGCGTCATCTGGTTCCTGTTCGAAGGGCCGGTCGACCTCTGGCAGAAGAGCGTGGGAAATGCGCTGGTAAACTCCGCATTGACCTACGAGACGCCGCTCAGCCGCTGGATCACGCTGACGCTGCTTTCGGCATTCGCCATCATCATGCTGCCGCGCCAGTTTCACGTCACGGTGGTCGAAAACCGCTCGGCCAAGCAATTGCGGCTCGCGGGCTATCTCTTCCCGCTCTATCTCATCGTCATCAATCTCTTCGTGCTGCCGGTGGCGATCGCCGGATTGCTGACCTTCGGCGGGGCAGGCAATGCCGATCTCTACGTGCTGTCGCTGCCGCTTGCCGGACAGATGCCGGTGGTCTCGCTGATCACCTTTATCGGCGGCTTTTCGGCAGCGACCGCGATGGTCATCGTCGATTCCGTGGCGCTTTCGATCATGGTGTCGAACGACCTCATCATGCCGATCTTTCTGCGCCGGAAGCTTGCCGGGCGCATTACCCAGCGCAACGACTTTGCCAAGAGCCTGCTCAACATCAGACGAAGCGCGATCTTTGCCGTCCTTCTGCTCGGCTACGCCTACTATCGCTCGACCGATAGCACCACCGGCCTGGCATCGATCGGTCTTCTGTCCTTCGCCGCAATCGCGCAGATCGCTCCTGCCCTTTTCGGTGGCTTGGTCTGGCGACGAGCCAACGCACGCGGCGCGGTTCTCGGCCTGACTTCGGGATTCATCATCTGGTTCTACCTGCTTTTCCTGCCCTCGCTCGGCGGACCGGATTACTCCTATGTCGCCACCGCGTTCCTCAACTTCATCTTTCCCGGGACGACGATTTTTGCACCCGTGAACGCCGATCCCCTGGTTAGCGCCACGGCAATGAGCCTGCTCGTCAACACCGCCTTCTTCATTGTCGGCTCCATGACGCGCAATGCACGGCCGCTGGAGCGCATCCAGGCAGGGATCTTCGTCAAGGGACAATCACGCTCGCAATTTGCAACCCGCGGCTGGAAGACGCGGATCAGCGTCGGCGATCTGAAAACGGCGATAGCGCGATATCTCGGCGAGGAGCGCATGCAGCGATCGCTTGCGACATACGAGCAGGGGTCGGGCCGGAAACTGGAGGACGATCAGCCGGCGGACATGGCGCTCATTCACTTTACCGAGCAGCTGCTGGGAAGCGCCATCGGCTCCTCTTCGGCGCGGCTGGTGCTTTCGCTCATCCTCCAGAAGACCGAGGATGCTTCGGCCGACACCGCATGGCTGCTCGATCAGGCCAGCGAGGCATTGCAATATAACCAGGACATGTTGCAGACGGCGCTCTCGCAGATGGATCAGGGCATCGCCGTCTTTGACAGCTCCAACCAGCTGACGATCTGGAACCGGCGCTTCCGCCAGCTTCTGGATCTCCCGGAAGATGCCGGCCGCGTCGGCTTCCCGCTGTCGGAGATCGTCGCGATTCTCGGCAGGCGCGGCGACGTTTCGGCCGCCGATCTCAGCCAGACGGTGCGGCATTTCCTGACGCTCGACAAGCCCTTCTCGCTCGTTCTCGGCGGCGGCGAGAGGATTATTGAGGTCCGTTCAAACGCCATGCCGGACAAGGGGATCGTCGCAACCTTCACCGACATTACCCAGCAAGTTGCCGCCGACCGGGCTTTGAAACAGGCGAACGAAACGCTGGAGCAGCGCGTGGCCGAGCGGACCGCGGAGCTGACGCGGGTGAACCGCGAACTCGGCGAAGCGAGAGCGGCGGCCGACGAGGCAAATATCGGCAAGACCCGCTTCCTTGCCGCTGCCGGCCACGACATCCTCCAGCCGCTGAATGCGGCGCGGCTGTATTCCTCCGCGCTCGTCGAGCGCATGGCGCTTTCCGACAACGGGCCGATCGTACGGAACATCGATTCCGCACTCGAATCCGTCGAGACCATCCTGGGCGCCGTTCTCGACATCTCGCGGCTGGACACTGGCGCCATGCGCCCGCGGCTGACCTCCGTGCCGCTTGCCAGCTTGCTGGAGCGCATCGAAACAGATTTCGCGCCGATTGCCCGGGCGAAAAACCTGAAGCTCGTTGTCATGCCGACATCGTTGCGGGTCCGCTCCGATCCGAACCTACTGCGGCGGCTTGTGCAGAATCTCGTCTCCAACGCCATCAAATATACGCTGAGCGGCAAGGTGCTGGTTGGGGTCCGGCGGCGGGGCAAGCAGGTGGTGATCCAGGTGGTCGATTCCGGCATCGGCATCCCGCCTTCGAAATTCCGCACGGTCTTCAAGGAATTCGCGCGGCTTGAGGAAGGGGCAAAGACGGCCGCCGGCCTCGGGCTCGGCCTGTCGATCGTCGACCGCATCGCCCGCGTTCTCAACCATACGGTCGAGCTTCACTCGACGCATGGCAGCGGGACGGATTTCCGGATCGTCATGCCGATCGATGCTTCGAAAGCCGGTGATGCACCAACTGCCGCACCACCGGCCGATCGTTCGGCGCAAACGCTCAGGGGGCTGCAGATTCTTTGCCTCGACAACGAAGTGAAGATCCTTGAAGGCATGCGCCTTCTGATTTCAGGTTGGGGTTGCGAGGTAGAAGCGGTGGATTCCCTTGCCGCCGTTGCGGATCTCGGCACGGATCGGCCGCCACCCGATCTCATCATCGCCGACTATCACCTCGGCGATGGCAACGGCATTTCAGCGATCCTTGATCTCAGGGAGCGCTTCCGGGTCGAGATTCCGGCGCTGCTGGTGACGGCCGACCGGACGCCGGAGGTGCGCGCAGAGGCGGAACGCCACGGCATCACCATCCAGCACAAGCCCGTGCGCCCGGCCGCACTCCGCGCCTTCATCACACAGATTTCCGGACTGAAGCGCGCCGCGGCGGAGTGACGTTACGGCTTGAGGTCGAGCAGCGCGCGGCCGCTGCCATCCATGGCGAAGGGCACGGAGGCGTGCTCGTGGGCGACCAGCCAGCGGCCGCCCTTTTTGATGAGGCCGAGCGTCTGGCGGAACCATAGGTCGACCTTTTCGCCATCCGTCTTGGTGCCGGTCATATTCACCAGGCCGCTCCAGAAGGCAACATCGCCGCCAATCGTCAGCTTCGCGTCCCGGATATCGCCACCGAGAGGCCCTTCCCAGGTATCGAACCAGCCCGCGAGGCCAGCAGGATCCTTGCCGGTCATGGCGAGCGGCGGAGCCAGCGAAAACTCGACAACGTCATCTGCCGTGCAGGACATGACGCCCTCGACATTCTTTTCCTCGATGGCCTTGCCGCGCATCATCAGCATGGCGATGATGGTTTCCTCTTCGACGCGGAACTTTTCATCTGTCATAACGGTCCTCCTTGTCCGTTGTTTCGGACATAGGACGAACCGCCAGACGGAAATCCGACACCGGGGGCGGCAATTTGGCTTTCCAGCCTCCGTCAATCGTTCTCTGCACGGGCGAGGCTCTACATCATGACGGCAGCGGCTTGCCGGCCTGCTCGTTTGCGATGTACTCGGCGTACCAGTCCGGCCAATTCTCGTCGCGCTGGCCGCCGGTCCGCTTCTCATACTCGCCGTGGGCAGCCTCGGCACGGCGGAGTGCGCTCGCGAGCTCCGCCGTGGAGGTGAATGTCGTGTCAGCCTCCACCCGTCCGGGGAGTCGCGTGGTGATTTCCTGGAACAGCCAGCCGTTGCCGTCCGGGTCGCTGAACGAGGCATAGGAGCGGTAGCTGCTGCGCTCGGGATGCGGGCCGCGAGCCCGGAGCGTGCCAAACAAATAGGGTTCATCCGGGCCGGCATTCGTGTCGCCGGGGTGGAACGCCTCGCTGACCGTGACACCGCGGGCAATCAGATCGCTACGCGCGGCTTCGATGTCCGAGACGATCAGGTACAGCCCCTGTGCCGAGCCGGGGGCTGCCGCCGTCACTTGTCTGCCAAAGATGACCGAGGCGCCCGAGCCCGGGGGCGTGAACTGAATTGCGCGATAGTCGTTATCGCCGGCGAAGTCGGCGTCGAGCCTCCAACCCAAGTCGCCGTAAAATCGTTTGGCGCGATCGACATCCGAAACAGGGATGACGACGATCTCGAGTTTCATGTCGGCCGTTCGCCCTCCCGAGGTCTTGCTTGCGGTTTCGCCTTGCACCTGAGTATTGCTCATGTCGAACTCCTTAGGTTTGGACGCTTAGAGAGAGGTGACATATGTCCAGGGCAAGCAAATCACGGCAGAGGCACGCAAGTCGAATCAATTATGCCGTAATCATGATGGATCCTACCGCAACGTTCCTTACGGCAATTCCGATTGCTTCGATGAACTGGCACCAGCTCTCCGGCCTGATCTTCATAGACACGGCAATAAGCGGGAATTGAAAGCCTTCAGTCTGCCAAAGCTGCCATAATGCGCAGCTGCGGGAAGGCGGCCTATGCCGCCTCCTTTGCTCCGCCATAGGGATCGAAACGGCCGTAGAAGGTCTCGCCTTTTTCCGCCATGTCGTTCAGCAGCGCCGTGGGCTTGAAGTGAGCACCGTAAGTTGTCGCAAGTTTCTCGCAGAGTTCCACGAACGCCTTCACGCCCATGCCGTCGATATAGGAGAGCACGCCGCCGGTATAGGGGGCGAAGCCGAAGCCGAGGATGGAGCCGACGTCGGCTTCGCGCGGATCGGTGACGATGCCTTCCTCGATGGTGCGTGCCGCCTCCAGCGCGATAGTGACGAGGAAGCGCTGCTTCAGCACTTCGACATCGATCTCTTCCGCCTTCTTCTGCGGGTAGAAGGTCTTCAGTTCCGGCCAAAGCGACTTCTTGGCCGGCTTCGCCGGATAGTCGTAGAAGCCCTTACCATTTTTGCGGCCGCGGCGGTCGAGCTCGTCGACCATCTTGTTGATCAGCGCCATGTGCTTCGGATCGACGGCGGCCTCGCCGAGATCGGCGACGGTGGCCTTGAGGATCTTCTGCGAGAGATCGATCGCCACCTCATCGTTCAGCGACAGCGGTCCGACCGGCATGCCGGCCATTTTGGCGGCATTCTCGATCATGGCGGGCGGCACGCCCTCGATCAGCATGTCATAGGCTTCGTGGATGTAGCGGAAGACGCAGCGGTTGACGAAGAAGCCGCGGGTGTCGTTGACGACAATAGGCGTCTTCTTGATAGCGGCGACGTAATCGAGTGCTGTTGCGAGCGCCTTGTCGCCGGTCTCCTTGCCGAGGATCACTTCCGTCAGCATCATCTTCTCGACCGGCGAGAAGAAGTGCACGCCGATGAAATCGGCCGGGCGCTTGGAGTTCTTGGCAAGGCCCGTGATCGGCAGCGTCGAGGTGTTGGAGGCGAAGATCGCGCCTTCCGGCAGTACCGCTTCGACGGCTTCGATTACCGCCTTCTTGACCTCGCGGTCCTCAAAGACGGCTTCGATGACGAGACCGGCATCCCTGAGGTCGCCATAATCGGCGGACGGCGTGATGCGCGCGAGAAGGGCGGCACCCTCTTCCTGCGTCAGCCTGCCCTTGCCAACGGAATCCTTCACCAGGCCTTCGCCGACACCCTTACCCTTGGCAGCCGCTTCCATGTCGCGGTCTATGAGGGTGACGGGAATGCCGGCAGCGGCGGTGACATAGGCGATCGAGGCTCCCATGAAACCGGCGCCGACGATGCCGACCTTCTTGAGCTCAGTTTTCGGCATGCCCGCCGGGCGGCGGGCCCCTTTGCCGAGCTCCTGCATGGAGATGAAGAGCGAGCGGATCATCGAAAAAGCTTCGGTGGTCTGCAGCACCTGTGTGAAATAGCGCTGCTCGATCTTCAGCGCCGTATCGAAGGGGACCTGGAGACCCTCATAGACGCATTTGAGGATGGCGAGCGCACCGGGATAATTGCCTGATGTCTCGCGGCGGAGGATCGCCGGCGCTGCCGGCCAGAGCTGCGCGGAAGCCGGCGTCCAGATGCCGCCGCCCGGAGCCTTGAAGCCCTTCTCGTCCCAAGGCGCGACGGGCTTCAGCCCATCCTTGATCATCTGCTTGGCGGCCGGGATGAGTTGGTCGGGTTCCACCACCTGATGCACAAGGTTCATCGCCTTGGCGCGGGCCGCCGATAGCGACTGGCCGGTCGTCATCATCTGCAGGGCGGACTGGGCATCGGTGAGGCGCGAGACGCGCTGCGTGCCGCCCGCACCCGGGAAGATGCCGACCTTGACCTCGGGCAGCGCGATCTTCACTGACTTGGCATTCGAGGCGACGCGGCCGTGGCAGGCGAGCGACATTTCGAAGGCACCACCCATGCAGGTGCCGTTGATGGCGGACACCCACGGCTTGCCTGATGTCTCGATCTTGCGGAACAGGCCGGTCATGCGGCCGACGAGATCGAAGAGCTTTTGCGCGGCGGTGTCGGGATTGGCTGCCTTCTCCTGCTGGTAGAGGGAGAACATCGACTTGATCATCGACAGATCCGCGCCGCCGGAGAAGCTCGACTTGCCCGACGTGATCACCACGCCCTTCACGGCGCTATCGGCGACCGTAGCATCGACGATGGCGTTCAGCTCCTCCATCACCTCCTCGGTGAAGACGTTCATGGACTTGCCCGGCATGTCCCAGGTGATGAGGGCGATACCATCCGCGTCGGTTGCGACGGTGAAATTCTTGTAGGTGCTCATGTCGGGATTTCCTCTCCCTTGAAAATCTTGGCCGCTTGAAGCCCCTCCCCCTTGTGGGGAGGGGTTGGGGAGGGGATTGTCTCCGGAAGAAGACCCCTCCCCTCGCTACGCTCTGTCTCTTATACACATCTGACGCTGCCGACGACTAGTC